>JASFYV010000054.1:0-4883 GCA_045046925.1 Candidatus Marithrix sp.
TTTTAAAGTTAAAAATTTGGAGTGGTAACATAAAATACCTCCAAGCAAGACCTGGGTATTAAACCCCCAAAAGCAATAAAATAAAAAAGCACTTTCAATTAATTGAAAGTGCTTTTCCCGACTAAGACATAAATAATTAAATTTAAACAAAATTTAACTTTTTATCTATTTTTTTATAAGCTCGATTTACCGTTCGTTTCATTAATAACGATACAATTAATGCGATAACGAATAAGCCTGCAAAGACTTCTAAGGTAACATCTAATGACCCTGTGGCATTTTTTACAACATCATAAATTGTAGGTCCAACAACACCTGCTAATCCCCAGGCAGCTAACACCATACCATGTATAGCTCCTAATTGCTTGGTTCCAAATAAATCTCCCAGAAATGCTGGTAATGTGGCAAAAGCTCCGCCGTACATAGTGATAACCGTAAACAGAACCACTAGAAAAGCTAGTTCCGTTGAAATTTTTGGCAAGAAAAAGAAAGCCAAAATTTGAAAAGCAAAGAATATAATATACGTATTTGCACGTCCTAAATAATCTGAAAGTGTTGACCATATAATTCTGCCTAAACCATTAAACACACCAATTAAACCTACTATAGCCGCAGCTTCCATAGGCGTGTAATTTAGTTTTTCCTGCATCATGGGGCTTGCTGCCGATATAATGGCAATCCCACAAGCAATATTAATAAACATCATAATCCAGATGTAATAAAAACGTGAGGTCTTTAGCGAAGCATTCGCATCAATATTAGATATATCAGCTTTTATCTTTTTACCTTCTCCTGGTTTAAACCCTTCTGGCATATAACCTTCTGGAGGTCTTTCAATATATCTTGCAGAAGACAATATCAATATCATGTATATAACTCCTAAAATATAAAAGGCATTTGATACACCAACGGAATCAAAAAGCGATTGCATAACTGGTCCGAAAATTAAAGCAGCAAAACCAAACCCCATAATGGCCATGCCTGTTGCTAAACCTCTTCTATCTGGAAACCACTTAACTAATGTACTTACCGGCGTAATATACCCCAGACCTAAACCAATACCTCCAATAACACCATAGCATAAATAAAATAGGGTTAGCGATTCCAACTGTACAGCGAGTCCAGAACCTAAAATACCAATCCCATACAATAATCCAGCTGTGGTTCCACTTACTTTTGGTCCTACTTTCTCTACCCATCTACCTAAAAAAGCTGCCGATAAACCCAATAATAAAATAGCAATTTTAAATGCCCACTTTATAACACTTCCATCAACATCAAAAATATCTTTAACAGGGTTGGTCATAACCGAATACGCATATACAGATCCGATTGAAATGTGTATCCCAACTGCTGAAGCAGCTATTAACCAACGGTTTTTAAGTATTTGTGTTTGCATAATATTTATAATTTAAGTGTCGATAACTAACAACACTTTTAATTTTTTAATTTATTTTAACTTCTTTAAAGTAGTTTTTTAGAATCTCAACTGCTGCATCCAATTCTTCCTTTGTATTTTCACGTGCGTCTTTTAATTGGTAATCCCAACCTAAAGCTTTCCATTTATGAATACCTAGCTTATGATATGGTTGAAGTTCAATTTTTTCAATGGTTTCGTAATCTTTAAAATACGCTCCCATTTGATGTAAAAGCTCAGGTTTATTGGTAATCTCTGGTATTAACACATACCGTAACCACATTTTTTTTCCTGATGCTTCCCTGTGTTTAGCAAAAGTGAAAGTTGTTTCTATATTACGCCTCCCAGTTAAAGCTTCATAGCCTTCCTCAGTCATATGTTTTATATCCAACATGACCAAATCGGCATAGTCATCTAATAATTCTTCTGTGAAATGATTTAATATTCTACCATTAGTATCAATATTGGTATGAATACCTTCTTCTTTAAGCCTTTTAAAAAAAGGAACTAATTCTTTAGACTGTAATAAAGGCTCTCCTCCTGATACTGTAACACCCCCCTTTTTACCAAAATATGGTTTCATTTTTAGAGCTATCTCTACTAACTCTTCAATATGATACAAGGCACCTCCAAATGTTTCAATAGTATCTGGATTATGGCAATACAGGCATTTCAGTTTACATCCTTGCAAGAATATAACCAAACGAACTCCTGGGCCATCGTGCGTTCCAAAGGATTCAATAGAGTGTACTCTTAATATGTTTTCTTCTGTTTTGATAGGATACTTTTTTAAAATTTAGTATTCACAAAAGAAGCATGATACTTCTTTTGTGAATACTCATAAATATTAATAAAACTTACATGGATTCGTGAAAAGAACGTGTGATAACTTCTAATTGCTGCTCTTTTGTTAATCTTACAAAATTAACAGCGTAACCAGAAACACGAATTGTTAATTGTGGGTATTCCTCAGGATGCTCCATAGCATCAATCAAAGTTTCCTTGTTTAATACATTTATATTAATATGTTGTGCATTTCTAGAGAAATAACCATCTAAAATGGTTGCTAAATTTTCAATTCTGTCTTCCTCATTAGCTCCTAAAGATTTTGGTACTATTGAAAAGGTATTTGAGATACCATCTTGAGAATCTTTATAATCAATTTTAGCTACAGAGTTTAACGATGCCATGGCTCGCTGAGAATCACGTCCATGCATTGGGTTAGCCCCTGGTGCAAATGGAGTTCCTTTTGCTCTACCATCTGGTGTAGCTCCTGTTTTCTTTCCATAAGCTACATTTGATGTGATGGTTAACACAGACATCGTTGGTTCTGCATCTTTGTAAACTGGTAATTGCTTTAATTCATTATTAAAATCGGCAACCGCTTTTGCTGCTAAAAGATCCACTCTATCATCATCATTACCATAGAATGGAAAGTCGCCTCCAATTTTAAAATCAACAGTTAAACCTTCTTCATTTCTTATTGGTTTTACTTTAGCATATTTAATTGCTGAAAGTGAATCTGCTACAATGGATAAACCTGCTATACCGTAAGCAATATTAATACTTGGATTCGTATCAATTAATGCCATTTGAGCTTTTTCGTAATAATATTTATCATGCATGTAGTGGATAATGTTCATTGAATCACTATAAACACGCGCCACTTCTTTCATAGCTATTTTAAAATTAGCCATGACTTTGTCGAAATCTAAATATTCACAGTCGCAAGGTTCAATACCATCAACCATTTGAGTTCCTGATATTTCGCAACGACCACCCTTAATGGCATTTATATGCGATTTTCATAATAATTCAAATTAATTGAGCTATTTCACAACAATAAACGACATACAAGAAATGAGGTTTAGAAACACATCTTCTAATACCAATTGAATTTCAAAATGACGCATAAATAATATGCATCCTTTTAGATTAATAAAAAACATCTTTAAACTTATCGATCCGGTTCAGTCCGGTATTCATGTTGGGCATTACATGCCACACGGAGACTTAGTTATTGTAGGCAGTATTTTATCTTTTTATTAGTTCAAAAAGCTCCTTTTTATAAAGGATTAACTGTAAAGCAAATACCATCGCAAATTGCCAATAAATAGATGAATATTCATTTTCAAAGTTTTGTCTTATAATTCCAATTATTGAAAGCATTATAATCGTAATCCATTTAATAATCTTAAAATAATTACTTTTTTCAATTTTGAATAAAATTTGAAAACTGAGAAACATAAGAATAGGTGATATAATTGCGACTGGTATCAGCAATAATAATTGTTTTGATTTATAACCAAATATACTAATATCATCCAATTTATCAAGTTCAATAATTTGCATTATAATATAGCCAATACCAAAATATAAAGCTATTGAAACAAAGAAAACCATATAAGATAGTCCTGCTGATAAAATAAAACTTAAGGTATGAGAATATTTAATTTTACCGAAATTAAACAGAATTATAACTAGGCTAAAAAATAAAACATGATAACCAATATCAAATTCTAAAATAATAAATAGTAAAGCACAAATTATAGATGGTAGAATAATTTTAGCCAGAAGTAAGATGTTATTTGATGATGATTTCATTTTTTAATTACAATTAGAAATAATTTGGTCAATAGATTCATTACTAGTTAGAATTTCTTCAATAGTTTCCCTGTTTACTCTGACAGCTGTGCTCGAAACAATAGTAGCCTGTCCGCCGTTACTATCATCACTATTAATCCAAGCGGCAATTTCTTGTTGCATGTTTTTCCAAGTGGTTTCGGCTATATTGTAATACGTATCTTGCTGACATTCCGTATTTGCTCCGATATTTAATAACTTACTGATATTTGCTACATCAACAGCTCTAGTAAAGAACTCAAATTTTCCATTTTGATTGATTAACCAACCCCATTGACGATTACCAGAAAAAGGTTGAGTGCCATTATTGGCAGTTGAAATCGTAGAAATTGTAAAATCATTATCAGTAAAGTCAGAAACCATAATTGCACCATCATCTGCCGCAATAAAAGGGAGAATTCCTGACGCATCAGCCTCAATTAGTAAAATAGAAGTTATTGGATTATCAGATATAAAATCTATTCCATCTTGATTAGTGAACGGAATAAATTCCCAACTTATATCTCCTGTATCTGTTGAATTAAAAGGAACATCGCAGCTAAATTGAAAATTCTCTAACTCACCACTAGCTAAATCTATAAACTTATTTCTAAAGGCTTGATACATTTCTGCTTCAGAGTCTGGTGTGCCATCGTTATTAAAATCTGGATTGCTCGTAATTTCAACAGAATAATAATCAATATTGGCACAAGGTACATTACCATCAGTAATAGGTTGATGGTGGTATTCTACACCCAGATTAAATAATCTATCGCTGCACTCCTGTGGAATTGTATGTTGATATAAACTTAAATAATTAGCAATATCAAGCCCATTTTGTTGG
>JASFYV010000055.1:0-8038 GCA_045046925.1 Candidatus Marithrix sp.
CCTGGTTGCATATCCAAATGTTACCATTAAATAATCTGTATACAATTCTAAGTCATATTTATACAGCATCTTATTATAATCTATTTTACTTAATATCAATTATTTTTATTTTGCTATTTACAATATTTTGTGTAACTTCAGTTAGTAAATCGGGAAATGCTATATACTTTCTGATTTTTATAAAATTCTTTCATTTTGTAAGATATTAATCTGTTCAAAAATTGGTTTGGTAACTGGAAGTAATTTTTTTCTCATTAAACTTCCAATTGCTGTAGTTTTGGAAAATATTGGGCGTAAAATTGAATAGTTTAGCCCAGATAATACCAGCATAGCTTTTATTGCTTTACGAGATTCAGGCAGTAAAATTAATATTTCTTGGGCAGAATCACAGGCTTTTTCAGCTTGTTCTAATAATTCTTCTATTGTCATATCATCATTGTATTTTGGAGGATATATCTTACTAAAATAATTAGTTACTACATTAAATAAAATATTAACTACTTCTTGATCACTCGGTTTGTGTAATATTCGTTTGAAAATATGCAAAAAACTTTGGCCAGTGGCAGAAGTTATTTTAATTAATTGAGTGGCTAGATTATTTTCTACTAAAGATGTCAATTTAAAATTAATATCTTTAAAATCAGCATGCTCATTTACTTGTATGGGTAAATTATCTGGTCGAGTCCACAAAAAACCAATTAGATATGAGTTAGTATTTCTAGTTCTAGTCCATAATTTTTGACAAATTTCTTCCGAGATTAAATCAGCTTGTAATACCAAACGCACAGATTCAATAATATTAACCTGCTCTTCTTCAAATGGTAGATACTCAATTATGTACTGAGCTAATTCTTTACCAAACTCACTAGTAACCAAATTAGGATTTTTAAGCATACTACGAGCATTGTCGGAATTAGGCATAGACCACCATACTCGACGAGCTAACTCTGGGGTTAAACCAGAAGCATTTGCCACTGCTACTACAGCTTCAGCTTCACCCAACATTAACCATTGAGATAGATTTTCATCCTGAGTTTCGCCCATTTGTCCCCAATTGCGTAAATAAACCGGATATACTCCAGAAGAGTTACGCAAATAACTAGCAATTACTTCTCGTATTTGACGTAAATATTTTTCATGGCGACAGTTAGGATGTAAATAAATTTTTGCTTCACCTTTTTCTGATAAACCATAAATAATCATCTTAGATTCATCAATCCGAATTGCCTGTAAAGTATTTGCTAATAATACATTTAAACGTAAATTGTCTTCAGGAGATAATGTCATAAATTTACTTGAGTAATAGTGGGAAGATTACTGATAATTATTGATTATAGCATTCACTGATAGATTAGATAATGATAACCAAACAAAGGATTACCAATTTCATAACATTATGTAGAGGCATTGCCCTATGCCAATGATCAAAAAAAACAAGTGATTGATTTTTGAATTTAATTAAGAATTAAGCATTCATAATTAAGAATTATTATAATATAAAAGTAGGTTTTACTTGGTTTTACATAATTTTCTAAAACTTAAGAATGAATTATGTTAAGATATTTCTATTTAGATACTAGATTTTCAATTGACTGACTGTAAAAGCTGATCCAAATTGTTAAATCTCAGTTTATTTAATAAATGTTTATTCATATACTAATCTTATCCAATATAGTATTTATATTGAATTTAATTAAGCATTAAGAATTCATAATTAAGAATTATTCACTAAACCTTTCATTCTTATATAAATCGGCATTAAGAATGAATTATCCTATTAACAGGAGAATTAAATGCCTTCACGTAAAGAACTAGCTAATGCAATTCGTGCTTTGAGTATGGACGCAGTCCAAAAAGCCAATTCTGGTCATCCCGGAGCACCAATGGGTATGGCGGATATTGCAGAGGTATTATGGAACGATTATATGAACCATAATCCAGCTAATCCTAATTGGGCTAATCGTGACCGTTTTGTTTTGTCCAATGGTCATGGCTCAATGTTGATTTATTCTTTAATTCATTTAACTGGTTATGAATTGTCGATTGAAGACTTGAAAAGCTTTCGTCAATTACACTCCAAAACTCCCGGCCATCCAGAATATGGCTATGCTCCAGGAGTAGAAACAACTACTGGCCCCTTAGGTCAAGGCATCACTAATGCAGTGGGAATGGCAATAGCGGAAAAAACTTTAGCTGCTCAATTTAATCGTCCCGGCCACGACATTATTGATCATAATACCTATGTATTTTTAGGTGATGGTTGTTTGATGGAAGGAATTTCCCATGAAGCTTGTTCTTTGGCTGGAACTTTAAAGTTGGGCAAATTAGTAGCATTTTATGATGACAATGGTATCAGTATTGACGGTAAAGTTGAAGGTTGGTTCACTGACAATACTCCACAACGTTTTACAGCTTACGGTTGGAATGTAGTTGAAAATGTTGATGGTCATGATGCTACTGCAATTAAAAATGCCATTGAACAAGCTCGTTCCCAATCCGACAAACCTACTTTAGTTTGTTGTAAAACTACTATCGGTTATGGTTCACCAAATAAAGGTGGCAAAGAAGATTGTCATGGAGCTCCACTGGGTGATGCTGAAATTGCTTTGGTCAGAAAAGAATTAGGTTGGACTGCTGCTCCATTTGAAATTCCTGCTGATATTGCTGCTGGCTGGAATGCTAAAGCTAAAGGTGCTAAATCTGAAAGTGCTTGGGATGCTAAATTTGCTGCTTATGCTCAAGCTAATCCAAAGTTGGCCGCAGAATTAAAACGCCGTTTAAGTGGTGATTTACCAGCCAATTTTATTAAAGATGCTGATGCGTTTATTGCTAGGGTTGATGCTAAAGCCGAAAAAATTGCTTCTCGGAAAGCTTCCCAGAATGCACTGAATGGTTTAGGACCATTATTGCCTGAATTTTTAGGTGGTTCGGCTGATTTAGCTGGTTCTAATTTAACTATTTGGAGTGGTTGTAAGAGTATTCATCTTGATGCTGCTGGTAACTATGTTAATTACGGTGTGCGTGAGTTTGGTATGTCAGCCATTATGAATGGTGTGACTTTGCATGGCGGCTTCCTGCCTTACGGTGCAACTTTCTTGATGTTCTCTGAATATGCTCGGAATGCCTTGCGGATGGCAGCGTTGATGAAAATTCGGACTTTATTTGTCTATACCCATGATTCTATTGGTTTAGGTGAAGATGGCCCAACTCATCAACCAGTTGAGCAAACTGCTACTTTACGCATGATTCCAAATATGTCAGTATGGCGGCCTTGTGATGCAGTTGAATCGGCGGTAGCTTGGAAGATGTCTATCTTACGCAAGGATGGCCCTAGCTGTTTAATTTTCTCTCGGCAAGGTTTAGCTCCACAAACTCGTACTGTGGAACAAATTGCTTTAGTTGAGAAAGGTGGTTATATCTTGGCTGATTGTGATGGTACTCCAGATGCGATTATTATTGCGACTGGTTCTGAGGTTGAGTTGGCTGTAGATGCTGCTAAACAACTTAGTGGTAAGAAGATTCGGGTTGTTTCTATGCCTAATACTAATGATTTTGATGCTCAAGATGCTGCTTATAAGGAAGCTGTGTTACCAAGTTCTGTGACTGCTAGAGTTGCAGTGGAAGCTGGAGTTTCTGATAGTTGGTATAAGTATGTTGGTTTAGGCGGTAAGGTTATTGGTGTAGATAAGTTTGGTGAATCTGCTCCTGCTGGCGAGTTATTTAAAGAGTATGGTTTTACTGTAGATAATGTGGTAAAGGCGGTTGAAGGTGTGATGTAGGGTTTTGGGGGGAATGGGTAATATGGTTTACTATTGCTCATTTTACCCTGCTATCAAATTTATCAATATTAGAAATAATTATGTTATTAGAATTTAGTGTAAAAAACTTTCTTTCAATTAAAGATGAAGTAATTTTTAGTTTATACGCCTCTAACGAAATTAAGGGACATGAGAAACGCAATTTAATTAATGTGGCAAAGCAACAGCATATTTTGAAAACCGCTGTAATTTATGGTGCTAACGCAAGTGGTAAAAGTAATTTCATTAAGGCAATGGGATTTATGCATAGTGTAATAGCTAATTCATTAAAATTGAATCCTGAAGAACCGATTGTGCCATCCCAGAGTTATCCTAGCTTTCAATTGAATTCTAAAAGTGAGAAAGCTCCATTAGAGATGGAAGTTAGTTTCTTATACCAAGATGTTTATTATCGTTATGGTTTTGTTTTGGATGCTAATAAAATCCATAGTGAGTGGTTATATTTTGCCCCAGAAGAAAGTGAATTATTATTATACGAACGTAGTTTTAAGGGAGGGATATATGTATATGAAGATTCCGAATATCTTCAGATAAAAAAAGATTTTAGTGATGCATTGCCTAATAATACTCTATTGTTGGTTGGACTGGCAAAATTTACTGATTCTCAGGCACGTCGGGTTATGGAATGGATGGGAAATACCTTCAATGTGATTGCTAGTCCTGATGAAGAAGCATACGAAGGTTTTACTCACAGTAAATTAGATGATAAAGATTACCATTCACATATTTTGGAATTTTTAAAAGTTGCGGACGTTGGTATTGATGATGTTGTTCTGAAATCTGTGACAGCAGATGAAATTCTAAAAGATATACCTAAAAAGCAACGTAAAAAATTACTTAAAAAGTTGAAACAACAAGATTTTTTTGAATCAAAAGTAAAACAGATTATCTTCCAGCATAACATTTTTGATGATGAAGGTAAGGTGATAGGTATAAAAGATTGGGGGCTAGACAATGAGTCGGCTGGTACTCGTAAATTATTTGCTTTATCAGGACCGTTGATTGAAACTTTACGCAATGGTGAAATTTTAATAATTGATGAATTAGATGCTAAATTGCATCCTATGATGATGCGTTTCATTCTCAATTTGTTTCATTCACAAGAACATAATCCACATAATGCACAGTTAATCTTTGCTACACATGATACACAATTATTGAATCCATGTTTTTTTCGTCGAGATCAGATATGGTTTACAGAGAAAAACTCTTATGGAGCAACAGAACTGTATTCATTGGCTAATTTTGATTTAGACGATGAAACGGATTTTTCTCGTGACTATTTTCAGGGACGTTATAGTGCAGTGCCATTCATTGGTGACTTAAGTTTATTTAAAGGAGATAAATAATGAGGGATAAGCAATTACCATTGAGCAAAAAAAGAAGACAACTCTTAGAAAATCAACAAAATGCAAGAAAACAGCTAATGGTTGGACGGGTACTCATTGTTTGTGAGGGAGAAAAAACTGAACCTAGTTATTTTAGGTGGTGGCAAGAACAACTTAAGAAAATAAGAAGTATTGCCATTAAAAAATCAGATATTAAATCAAAAGGTGATATTGAAGTAAATAGTTTTGGTGATGAAATTAGGGTAGAAGGTGAAGGTAAAAATACCAAAAGTTTAGTAGAAGAAGCCATAAATCTTAAGAATAAAGCAAAAACTGATGCAAAAATTGAATACGAACAAGTATGGTGTGTTTTTGACCGTGATTCATTTCCACCCAACGACTATAATGATGCCATTGCATTAGCTCATACTAATAATTTTAAAGTAGCATATAGTAATGAAGCTTTTGAACTGTGGTATTTATTGTATTTTAATTATGTTAATAATGGTGTCAAACGAAAAAAGTATAAGGAAATGTTGACAAAATGTTTAGATGAAAAGTATGAGAAAAATGATCCTAAAATGTATGAAAAGTTAAATAAACATCCTAAAGCTGATCAAAAGCAGGCAATTGATAATGCAAAGAAATTGTTGAAGCAATATAATGGACAGGAAAATTACGCAGATCATAATCCATCTACTACAATATTTAAATTGGTTGAAAGTCTTAATGAGCATGTGTGTAAGTTTAGATGTCAATTTGCACCTACTCATCCATTGCCCTATTCATGTGAATGTATTGAGAAATCCATGTAGCTGTAAAGCCGGGTAGGGTGTGCAACACAGTTTATCGTTGCCCACCATTTCACTAACAAATATATTTCATAATTTTATTGCGAATAAAGCGGTTGAAGGTGTGATGTAGGTTTTTTTGAGGTGGATGAACTTAAGAGTTTGTCCGCCTATTATAGTTTATTGAAAAGGATGATAAAATGACACAACTAACTGTCGAATTGATGGAATTTGAATATCAATATTTATTGAAAACAGCAGTGAAATGTAATAAATCTGTTCAAGTATTAATTCGTGAATGGATTAACCAACTTCCAGAACTTGAAGAATCTTATGATGTAACTCAGGATTCTATTTTTAATATGGAAGGTTATGATTCAAATGCACCGACTGATTTGTCTATTAATCCTGACAAATATATATATCCAAAATGAAACTAATTTTTATGGATACAAATGGTTGGATTGCTCTTGGTAGCAGACCAACTACATGATATATCAGTTAAAACACATAAAGAAGTATTATCAAATGGTTATCGTTATATTACAAGCAATTATGTGTTGGATGAAACTTATACTGGCTTATTAACCAAAGTTAGTCACTTTGCCGCTGTAGATTTTGGTGAAAAATTAAATGCTTCAAAATCAGTTTCGATTATTCATATAACGGAAGATACAGAACAAGAAGCTTGGAAAATATTCAAACGATATTCTGATAAAGAATTTTCTTTTACAGATTGTACGTCATTTGTAATTATGAACCAACTTAACTTAATAAAAGCATTCACCAGTGACCATCATTTTGAACAGATGGGTTTTACGATTTTGTTAAAATAATCTTGACTTTAAAATTTGAGGCTATTTAGTAATTATGAAAAATGGAGAAATAATTGAAATCAGAAAGATACGTCATGAAATTTCAAAAAAAATTGGTAATGATTTAAATAAGTTATTGGAACATTATAATAAATTAGAAGCTAACTTAAAAACATCTGGTAGATATAAATTTTCTGAGGACAAGCATTAGAGGTATGTTGATTTGGGCGGTAAAGTTATTGGTGTAGATAAGTTTGGTGAATCTGCTCCTGCTGGTGAGTTGTTTAAAGAGTATGGCTTTACTGTAGATAATGTGGTTAAGGCGGTTGAAGGTGTGATGTAATTATTTATGGTGGGTAAAGGTTATATTGCCCACCATTGGTTGATTTGCAATTATTAAAGAGGTTATCAAATGAGAAATGGTGTGTCAGATCAAATTATGAAACGTATTCAACAAAATGGACAAGGTTGGGTTTTTATACCTGCATACTTTTTTGATCTTGGAAAAGAAAATACCGTTTATTCTGCACTGACTCGTTTATCAAAAAAAAATAAGATTCGCCGTTTTTCACGTGGATTTTATGATTTTCCTCTCTATAGTCAGTTATGGGATGAACTTGGTGTACCAGACCAAGATGGTATTGTTGAAGCATTTGCAAGAAAAAATCAATGTGCTATTTTACCTTCAGGTGCTAAGGCTGCTAACCAATTAGGGCTGTCAGAACAAGTTCCAGCTAAATTGGAGTATGTATGGTCAAACAGAAATAAAGAACTTCAAGTTGGTAATCGTACTTTCATTTTTAATTATGCTTCTCAAAGTTGGGTAACTAATTGTGGCTATTCAGTAACAGGAGTTATTTTGCAAGCTTTGGATTGGTTTGGTGTAAATGGTGTTGATGACAATATGATAAAACATCTTGCTCATTTTTTGTCAAAACTATCTAAACAAGATAAGAAATTACTTAAGGAAAATGCTCCTAATTGGGTAATTTCAATTGTTAATCATATTACTTACACTTAAATAAAGAAGAAACTTTATGTTAGATTTTTTAAATTATCCTGATAATGAACAGAGAATTTCTTTTGAAAAAACAGCAGAACGACTAGGAATTGATCGTACAATAGTAGAAAAAGATTTCTGGGTATGTTTAATACTTCAGCAACTTTTTTCACTACCTGAAGAAATTTGTTCAGAACTAACATTTAAGGGTGGAACATCTCTTTCAAAAGGTTATAAAGCAATTAATCGTTTTTCTGAAGATATAGATATTTCACTTTCTAGTAAA
>JASFYV010000056.1:0-24235 GCA_045046925.1 Candidatus Marithrix sp.
GTTACGGAATATTGTTTGGCTAGAAATCCTGTCGGTTTATACATCCAAATTAACTATTTAGTATTTACAGCTATTTTAGTTGTTTTAGTGTATAATGTCAACTGCCTGTCACCTGCATCCAAACCTTGTTTGAGATTTTTCGAGGTAAGGCAGTCCAATTCTCGTTGTTTTTCATTTCCTGATAAAGAACTTTATAATTTAGAAACTCATTATTATTAAATAATGCTTGTCTAAGCTCAATACAATTGCTTGGATATGACGCACAAATCTTCACATTCCCTATATATGGGGTTATTCGGCTTAACAGATTGCAAGGTTATTGTTTTATTAACGGTATGCCTCCGATTAAGAGTAGCCGTCTGCCCATGTTGATAGTTTAGTCAAATTCATTTTGCTAATATAACATAAAAAGTCATAAAAAATCATTTTTTTAGTGATTATTTACAACACTTTTATTACAGTTATGAAAAAAGTTACTTTTCGTGATTTCGTTGATATACCATATCCAATTTTAAAAACTTAGGTGTGGTGCAAAGATGGATAAACTGCTTATCCGATACCAAGTCATCTAGCGAATTCTTGGCTTTATAGTGAAAAATTTTAGATTAAACTACAACTTAACTAAAATGCCTTGCCGAATTAGTGCATTTACATGCTATGGCTATATAGTTACAAAAGATTAAGTGATACTATTTTAATCTAATTCTTGGTCACTGCAACAAGAATGTTATCATAACATGATGTATCATTCAATCTGTCAAAGTACAATATAAAGTAATTAATTTAGTGATTATTAACAACACAACTAACAAGGTTTTGGTAAAATTAATATTAGTCAATTAACGTAACCATCTCTTAGGGGATTGTGGAATGCCTTGTTGACGAATTTCAAAATATAATGCAGGGGTTTTGCGGCCACCACTATTACCAACAGTAGCGATAATATCTCCAGTTTTTACCCAATCACCAATTGTAATGTATAAGCTTTGATTATGTGCATACAAACTCATATAACCACTGCCATGATCAATAATTACTAATAAACCAAGATTACGAAACCATTGAGCAAATACCACTCTTCCCCAAGCTATTGAGCGTATTTTAGTACCTTTTTTAGCTTTAATTAATATTCCTTGCCATTTTAAATAACCAATTGACGGTTGACCAAAATTTTTGAGAATTTTACCTTTGATTGGGTAAGGTAATTTACCTTTAAGTTTTTTAAATGAATTATACCAACCGATTGGCTGAGGAATATTTTTAAAACCATCTTCCAAAGTACCAAGTAAAGATTGCAATTGGTATTTGTCATCTTGCAACCTATTTAGTTCTTGGTCTTGATTTTCAAGAATTTTAGTTAGTTTGTCTAATATTTTATGGCGTTCTTTATAATTAAGTTCTAACTCAGTTTTTTTATCTCGTTGATTATATACTAATTGGTTTAAATCACTAGTTTCGGAATTAATAGTTTGTTTTATATTAGTTAAACTGCCTAAAGTAGAATTAATTTCTTTAATTTGATCAATTCTAGCTTGGTTAAAATAATCATAATATGTTAATAAACGACCGATAATAAAGGGACTCTCTTGATTTAACCATAATTTTAAATAGTTTTGATGACCAACTATATAAGCATCTCGTATCTGTTGTGCCAAACGAGACCGTTGAGTTACTAATTTATCTTGCAAAACAATCTGTTGATTCTGAAAATCAGTTAAACTATGTTGCTTATCAGTCAATGAACCATGCAACATCTCTAGTCTACGTGCTACTTCGCCAATATCTTCTTCACTATCTTGTAATTGTTGTCGTAAGCGGCCATATTTAGTGCGAGTATTGTGCATTTGCCGTTGTAATTTTTGAATTTGTAATTCTAATTGGTGAAGTTGTTCTTTTGGAGTAGCAGTTGGAGAGATAGCTGCTAAACTAACAGTAGTTAGCCCAAACAATAGGCATAATATACGGATTATCATAAAGTTAAAATTATTAAATCTGTTTAAGAATTGATATATAGAATTTCCCGATTTAGTGAAATCCAACCACGTTTCCCTCCTAATTTAAATGAAGGGATAGGGGAGATAAATGATGCGCCTCACTCAATGCCATTAAGTTAAGGGCAGACACGCAGGTCTGCCCTACATAATATATTTCTGTAGGGGCGAACCTATGTGTTCGCCCTGCTTAACTTAATGGCAGTGAGGTAAATGCCTACATCTTTCTACATAATATCAGTAGGTTAAGCTTTAGAATCTTCGATATACTCCATAATTTTATAACATAAATTCATACATGATTTTTTATCGGATAATGCTGATATTTGAAATACTTTACCTTGCCAATTAATTTCTTTAATTATATTGTCACATAACTGTTGGTATTCAGGTAATAAGTCAATTTTATTTAATACTAACCAACGTTCTTTGGTTACTAATTCAGCACTATATTTCTCTAATTCTTTAATAATACTTAAAATATCTTGTACTGGATCACCATCTAATATAGCAACATCCACAATATGTAGCAATAAACTAGTACGGGATAAATGTCGTAAAAACTGGATTCCAAGCCCATGTCCGTCAGCAGCTCCTTCAATCAAACCAGGGATATCTGCAATGACAAAATTACGATCTAGTTCAATAGAAACTACCCCTAAATGTGGATGTAAAGTGGTGAAAGGATAATCAGCGACTTTAGGACGAGCTGAGGAAACTGCTCGGATAAGAGATGATTTGCCAGCATTAGGTAGTCCTAATAACCCGACATCGGCTAACACTTGTAATTCTAAACGTAAAGCACGGGTTTCTCCTACTGTACCTTCAGTTATCCGACGTGGTGCTCGATTAGTACTAGTTTTAAAACGTACATTACCTAATCCATGTTCTCCACCTTTAGCAACTAATAAAACTTGTTCTGGTTCAGTTAAATCACCTAAAAATTCTTCAGTTTCAATATCAAAAACTAAAGTTCCAACTGGTACTCTAACATATAAGTTATTACCTTTTTTACCAGTACATTCACTACCTTTACCATTTCCTCCAGGTCTAGCTCGAAATAGACGCTTAAAACGAAAATCAACCAAAGTATTTAATGTTGCATCAGCTACTAAATAAACGCCACCACCATCACCACCATCACCACCATTAGGACCTCCAAACTGAATATATTTTTCTCGCCGAAAACTTAGGCAGCCATCTCCACCCTTGCCGGCAACAACTTCGATACTAGCTTCATCAACAAATTTCATTATTTTACTTTAGACAGTAGGATTAAATCTATATTTTTGAAATATCAGGTATTAAACTATTTGATAGCGATTCTTAATTCTATCAATTAGTTATATTGTATTCAATTGGAAAATGTTAATAAATATAAAATTTACCAAAGGCCAATCACCCCTCTATCCTAGTGTTAGAGGAAATACCATTAAGAGCAGACACATAGGTCTGCCCCTACATAACATATTTCTATGGTAGGGGCGAACCTATGTGTTCGCCCAATGGCATTATAACGTTAGAGGTGGATGGCGGCAAATGTTATAGAATAAGAAATAATTAATTAAAAATGATTCATCAAATCACTTCCTAAACTAGAATCAGCTACTGGCTTCATTTCTTTAGGATGTAAATTTGGGTATCGATGATGGCGGCGTTCAGTATGGTGGATTAATCCAGTACCAGCCGGAATTAAACGACCAACGATTACATTCTCTTTCAAGCCTCTCAACTCATCACAACGTCCATTTACTGAGGCATCAGTCAAAACACGAGTTGTTTCTTGGAAAGATGCTGCTGAAATAAATGATTCTGTTGCTAAAGATGCTTTAGTAATACCTAGTAATTGTGGCTCCCAAGTTGCTGGTTGTTTGTTGGAACTATTAGCTTCCTCATTTTCTTCCATAAGTTTAGCCCGTTCCACTAGCTCACCAGGCAATAAACGAGTCTCGCCATGTTCTAATATTACAACTTTGCGTAACATTTGCCGCACGATTACTTCAATATGTTTGTCATTTATCTTAACTCCTTGTAAGCGATAAACTTCTTGTACTTCATTTACAATATAATCGGCTAAGGCACTGACTCCTAATAATCGTAAAATATCATGTGGATTAGGAGCACCATCAACAATTTCTTCACCTTTCTCAACCTGTTGTCCTTCATACACATTGATATGTCGCCATTTAGAAATAGGTATTTCTTCAACCAAACCATCTGGAGAAGTGATTAATATTTTCTGTTTGGTTCTAGTATCTTTACCAAAAGTGATAATTCCAGTTTGTTCTGCTAATATGGATGGCTCTTTAGGAATTCTGGCTTCAAATAAATCGGCAACTCGGGGTAAACCACCAGTAATATCCCTAGTTTTAGTGGATTCTTGTTGCAAACGTGCTATTATATCGCCAACTTTAACCCAAGTCCCATCTTCAACATTAATCACTGCTCGAGGTGGAAGGCTATAAACTGCTGGCATTTCAGTACCAACAATATTTACCATTTCACCTTGTTCATCAACTAATTTAACGGTAGGTCGCATATCTTTAGCATGAGAAGGGCGTAATTTAGGTTCAATTACTACAATACTGCTTAAACCAGTCATTTCATCTACTTCACGACTAACTGTAATTCCTTCAATTACATCAACAAATTGAGTTTGACCAGCTACTTCAGTAATAATTGGGAAAGTATGTGGATCCCAACTAGCCACCATTTGCCCAACCGCAATATCTTCCCCTTCTTGAACATTTAACACAGCTCCATAAGGAACTTTATAACGTTCTCTTTCTAAACCAAATTCGTCTAAAATACTAACTTCCCCAGAACGAGATACTGCAATGTAACGAATACTGCCATCATCAGCCTGTTGAGGTAATAATTTAAGGTTATCAAATTTGGTAGTTCCCTTGGATTTAACTTCAATTTGACTAACAGCGGCAGCTCGAGAAGCAGCTCCACCGATATGGAAAGTACGCATGGTTAACTGTGTGCCAGGTTCACCAATTGATTGAGCCGCAACCACTCCAACTGCTTCGCCAATATTTACTATTTGTCCTCGGCCTAAATCACGTCCATAACATGTGGCACAAATTCCATATCTAGATTCACAAGTTATTGGAGAACGAACTTGAATTCGGTCTACACCTTCTTGTTCTAGACGTTCTACCAATTCTTCATCCAATAAAGTTCCTGTTTTTACTATTGGAGCTACTACTCCACGTTTAAATACATTTTCTGCTACCACCCGACCTAAAACTCTATCACATAAAGGTTCTACCACATCACCACCTTCAATTAAAGGAGTCATTTCTAACCCTCGAGAAGTTTTACAGTCATGCTCTAAAATTACCATATCTTGAGCAACGTCAACTAAACGTCTAGTTAAATAACCAGAGTTAGCAGTTTTTAAAGCAGTATCAGCTAATCCCTTCCGAGCTCCATGAGTAGAAATAAAGTACTGTAATACATCTAAACCTTCCCGAAAATTAGCTGTAATTGGAGTTTCAATAATAGAACCATCTGGTTTTGCCATCAAACCACGCATGGCTGCTAACTGACGAATTTGGGCTTGGGAACCACGAGCTCCAGAGTCAGCCATCATATAAATTGAATTAAAAGATTCTTGATCGACCTCGTTGTTATCAGCATCTAACACTGTATCATGTCCTAGCTGTTCCATCATCGCAGTAGTCAGTTTGTCATTAGTGTGCGACCAAATATCAATAACTTTATTATAACGTTCACCATGAGTAATAAGGCCAGAAGCATATTGTTCTTCTATTTCTTTAACTTCATTTTTAGCTACTTCAATAATTTCAGGTTTGCTATCTGGAATTACCATATCCTCAATTCCGATGGAAATCCCAGCCTTAGTTGCATAAGAAAAACCCATCTTCATTAATTGATCAGCAAAAATTACTGTTTTTTTCAATTCTAATCGTCGATAACAAACATTAATCAATTTGGAAATAGCTTTTTTAGTTAAATTCATATTAACTAATTCAAATGGCAAGCCTTTAGGTAAAATTTCATAGACTAAGGCTCTACCAACGGTGGTATTAACTCGAATAGTAGAAGTAGTTTCTGTAGGTTTATCTGTACCATTCGATTTTTTTGTTGAAGCTGGCTTTTCTACAATAGTTTCTTCTAAGCGTACAGTAATTTTAGCACTTAGTTCTACTACTCGGTTCTGATAAGCTCGATTCAATTCATTCAAATCAGCAAAACACATGCCTTCACCTTTGGCTCCAATTCGTTCTCTAGTCATGGAATATAAACCTAAAACCACATCTTGGGAAGGTACGATAATTGGTTCGCCATTAGCTGGTGACAACACGTTAGTAGAAGCCATCATTAAAGTACGAGCTTCCAATTGAGCTTCAATAGCCAACGGCACATGTACTGCCATTTGGTCACCATCAAAATCAGCGTTAAAAGCAGTACATACCAATGGATGTAATTGAATTGCTTTACCTTCAATCAAAATTGGTTCAAATGCTTGAATTCCTAGACGATGTAAGGTGGGAGCCCGATTTAGTAATACTGGATGTTCACGAATTACTTCTTCTAACATATCCCAGATCAAGGTATCTTCCCGCTCTACCATCTTTTTGGCAGCTTTGATAGTTGTAACCCAACCTTTTAATTCTAATTTACCAAATACAAATGGTTTAAATAATTCTAAAGCCATTTTTTTAGGCAAACCGCACTGATGTAAACGTAAAGTAGGACCAACCACAATAACTGAACGTCCTGAGTAATCAACTCGTTTACCCAATAAATTTTGCCGAAATCGTCCTTGTTTACCTTTAATCATATCGGCTAAAGATTTTAATGGTAATTTGTTAGAACCGGTAATAGCTCGTCCACGTCGGCCATTATCCAGCAACGCATCTACTGATTCTTGCAACATACGTTTTTCATTACGCACAATAATTTCTGGAGCACTTAGTTCTAATAATCTTTTCAAACGGTTGTTACGATTGATTACTCGTCGATATAAGTCATTTAAGTCTGAAGTGGCAAACCGACCACCATCAAGCGGAACTAATGGACGTAATTCTGGTGGTAATACTGGTAAAATTTTTAAAATCATCCATTCTGGTTTATTGCCTGAATGTAAAAATGCTTCGATCAGTTTTAATCGTTTGGATAACTTCTTGATTTTGGTATCTGAAGTAGTTGAGGCAATTTCTTCTCGCAAACGGTTTACTTCATCGGCTAAATTGATAACCTTCAATAGTTTAAGAATAGCTTCTGCACCCATTTGCACTTCAAAATCATCACCATGTTCTTCTAAGCTCTCCAGATAAACTTCTTCGCTTAACAATTGGCCTTTATCTAATGGAGTTAAGCCTGGTTCAATTACCACATAAGCTTCAAAATATAAAATACGTTCAATATCACGTAAAGTCATATCTAACATTAAACCCATACGTGAAGGCAAAGATTTAAGATACCAAATATGAGCTACTGGACTTGCTAGATCAATATGTCCCATACGTTCTCGACGTACTTTAGCTTGGGTTACTTCAACTCCACATTTTTCACATACTACCCCTCTATGTTTCAGACGTTTGTATTTACCACATAGACATTCATAATCTCTAGTAGGACCAAATATTTTGGCACAGAATAAGCCATCACGTTCAGGTCTAAAAGTACGATAGTTAATTGTTTCAGGTTTTTTCACCTCTCCATAAGACCAAGAACGAATTTTTTCCGGCGATGCAAGACCAATGCAAATTTTATCGAAATCATCTATTTGGCCTTGGGTATTCAACAAGTTTAGTAAGTCTTTCATGTAGGTTGTATATTGGAGGATTTAATTGTGAATTGGTTGTGAATTAAAATATATATTTAATTTCAACAAGTTTTAGCGTATGCTGGTGCAAACATATTTTTATGCTAACACCTGTGGATAGCTTTCAATAAGATAATGAAACTTAATGTTTATAACTAAATTATTTTTTATATCTCATCACTTATGTTGAGCATTCATCTGAAAATTCTGTCTAAATTGTTTGAAGTTAATACAATTAGATTGATAATTTATGCAAAATTATTGAAGGATTTTCTTGCTTTTTTAATTATAAATATACTTTAACTTAATAATATTCTATAAGATATATTTGAGACTAACTGTTAATTCTAGCATGTTTTTTTGTTGCTGTGTTCATTTAGAATTAATTTTTTAGTGGTGTCCATCAAATTAAATTTATATAGTATATTTTAATTAAAAAATTTAACTTTAAATACAATTAGTTATAAATATTTTAACCAATTGTTAAAATTATAAAATACTTCATAATTATTTCCTACCCATCAATCTTCTAAAGTTAGAAACTATCTGTGTAATATTCAGTTATATATAAACTTTATCATAAAATAAGAAATATCCATCATTTGTAATTTTGCTTAATTTTTAATAGCTTAGGACAATTTTGAATAGACGAAAGAGAACCAAATTTTATGAGATAATAGAATCAAACAATATTATTAAAAATAAGATAGATAGTAGTATTGTAGTTTCATTGGCGAGAGCAGTAAACATACCTATGGCTTAGACAAGTTTTACAATGGTAAGATAAAACTATACCTTTTGCATAAGTATCGCTAAATATTTAAAGGGAGGTAGCTTTCTGCGTAACACCTGTTAATCATACACAATTAATTATATCAACGAGTTTAATTAAGAATTATAAAATTAGGAATAAATAATGGATGCTTTAGATACAACTATGGAAAATTCATATCAATTTGAAGATAATACTGTTGCAGAAACAGATAATTTTAAAAGTGAATGGATTAAACTTGAATTAGAACCAATTATAACAATACCACAGTTAGACATCTTAAAAACACAACTTGACCAGTATAAAAATTGTAGAGTACAAGTGTTAGGAGATAAAGTTGAACGAATAGATACTGCAGCTTTTCAGTTATTATTGGCTTTCACTAATAGTCCTGATGTCACTGTTGCATGGTTTGAACCATCACTTGAACTATGTAATGTAGCTAAATTATTAGGATTTTCAACAGTAATTGGTCTACTAACTCAGGAAGATTAACGATTTATATGAGTAATTTAAATGGATGAACGAGAATTTCATTTTACTAAATATGACTTTGAAAAATTACGTCGATTAGTGAATGAACATACTGGTATTAAATTATCTGACCATAAGCAGGAAATGCTTTATAGCCGTCTGTCTAGACGTTTACGTTCTTTAAATTTGACTAGTTTTGCCAGTTATTATGAATTATTAAGGTCAGACGATGAAGAAATAGTTAATTTTATCAATGCTATTACTACTAATCTCACAGCCTTTTTTCGTGAATCACATCATTTTAATTTACTTAAACAAGTATTATTACCACAATTATTAGTAAGAAATTTAGCTTCACGACGGATTAGAATTTGGTCTGCTGGTTGTGCTAGTGGAGAAGAGGCATATTCAATTGCTATGGTGATTAAAGAAGCGATGCCAAATGGTTGGGATGTTAAAATCCTTGCCACTGATTTAGATTCTTCAGTAATAGCAACTGGTAAACAAGGTTTTTATACTCCAGAACAAGTACAAAAAATAGCACCTGCTCGGTTAAAAAATTGGTTTAAAATTATTCCAACAACTAAGCAGTTCCAAGTTAGTTCAGAATTACGTTCATTAATTACCTTTAAACATCTTAATTTAATGCATAAATGGCCTATGCAAGGACCATTTGACATCATTTTTTGTCGTAACGTAGTAATTTATTTTGATAAATCTACTCAAAAGGTTTTATTTGATCGATTTGCCAATATTCTTGATGATGATGGCTATCTAATGATCGGTCATTCCGAAAATTTATTTCAATTGACTACCCGTTTTCGCTTGTTAAAACAGACGGTATATGTTAAATGTCACTAAATCCACCTCGTGCTTTGCCTGGTTATAGGCATATTAGGCGTTATTGGGATTATCGTAATAGCGGTTATGTTGCTAAAATTTTACCAGGCGAATATTATGTTACTTATCACAACGAAATTTTGATGACTGTACTTGGTTCATGTGTAGCAGCTTGTATTCGTGATAAAATAATTGGAATTGGTGGTATGAATCATTTTATGCTACCACATATCACTAGTGATCGATGGGAACATACCCGTGCTAGTGCTGCTAGTCGTTATGGTAGTGTAGCCATGGAATATTTGATTAATGAGATTTTAAAACATGGTGGTAAAAGAGAGAATCTGGAAGTAAAATTATTTGGTGGTGGTAGCATCATGCAAAATATAGGCAATATAGGTCAGCAAAATATTGAATTTGTTAAAGATTATGTAAAAACGGAAGGTTTGAAGTTATTGGCAGAAGACCTTGGTAACGTTTATCCACGTAAAATACTATTTTTTCCTAGTACTGGTTTAGCACGAGTTAAAAAATTACGGGCTACTCAACAAGTAGTACTTGAACAGGAAAAAGAATATAAACTCAGTTTAGATACTCATCCAATCGCTGGTGATGTTGATTTATTTTAGGAGATGAAGCATTTGTCAAAGCTAAAAGTATTAATTATTGATGATTCTGCCTTAATTCGGCAAATGTTGACAAAGATAATTAATTCAGCTCACGATATGGAAGTAGTTGGTACTGCTGGTGATCCATATATTGCTAGAAGAAAGATTAAACAGTTAAATCCAGATGTTTTAACTTTGGACATAGAAATGCCACGGATGGATGGTTTGGTTTTTCTAAGTAATTTGATGCGATTACGGCCAATGCCAGTTATAATGATATCTGCTTTGACTGAAAAAGGAGCTAATATCACTTTACAAGCTTTGGAATATGGGGCGATAGATTTTATCACTAAACCTCAACTTGATATTGCTAATACCTTTGGAGAATATGCCGAAGAAATTATAGCTAAAATTAGAGTAGCAGCTAAAGTTAAAGTTCAAGCACGTTCTATTCATAAAAAGCTTGCTATTACTCCTAAATATTCAGCCGATGTTATTATCAAAAATAATCCATTACATAATAGATTTGAGACTACAGATAAAATTATTGCTATTGGTGCTTCCACTGGTGGTACTGAAGCGATTAGAACTTTATTAAGTCACATTCCGGCCGATACTGCTGGTATTGTGATTAGCCAACATATTCCAATAAATTTTAGTCGTTCTTTTGCATTAAGAATGAACCAATTGTCACCTATGACAGTGTATGAAACTAAAGATAAACAAGCAATTTTACCTGGTCATGTCTACATTGCTCCTGGTGATTCTCATTTATTAGTAAAACGTTATGGAGCACGTTATATTTGTTCCTTAAACCAGGGTGAACCTGTAAATCGGCATCGTCCTTCAGTTGATGTATTATTTCGTTCTGTAGCCCAAAATGTAGGGCCAAATGCAATTGGAGTAATTTTAACTGGTATGGGTGATGATGGTGCTAGGGGGATTAAAGAAATGCATGAGGCTGGTGCAATTACAATAGCTCAGGATGAAAAAACTAGCGTAGTATGGGGTATGCCTGGCGAAGCGGTTAAACATGGTGGAATAGATCACGTACTTCCTTTACAACATATTATAGAAAAAATACTGTCTATTTTACAAAAAAAATAATATTATACATGGGTAGTCCTAAATAAAGTAGTGATGTCCTCAAAAAACCTGTCAGGTATCAAAGATATGACAAGTTTACCACTACCTATTTTAGGACTACCAAAATTTCTTGTTGGGGTCGAATTATTCTGTTTTTATACGTTCCGCCGATTTCATCGATGGCTATTCATATTTAATCCCTTCGGGATTGACGTATCAATATTATAACTCCAACGAGATAAAATATGAATAGCCTATGGAACTTATTTATTCTCATCAGTCGACCTAACAAATCTGATATCTTCCATAATCGCATACATAGAAGGCAATATCAGCATTCTAATTAAAATAATGAATTACTAAAGAGCATTTCCCTTCCCCATCCTTTAAGTTAAGAGGAGAACGAGAGGTGAAGTTGGCTACTAGAATATATACTTCATGTAGGATGTAATGAGTTTACGAATTACATCTTTCGAGTCACATTAGATACACGATTTATGCAATTTATTCTGCATCCTTATATATCTTAGGAAAGATGTCTAGTAATAGTGATTATAATATTTATAGTTTTAAGATAATATGTGGATTTTCAATAACTTAGGAAATACTAAAATGAAAATATGGGTGGATGCAGATGCTTGCCCAGTAGTAATAAAAGATATTCTTTTTAGAGCAGCAGCACGTACCGAAATACAACTTACTCTTGTGGCTAATCAACCTATGCATACTCCGCCATCACGCTATATCAAAGCAATACAAGTACCACCTGGTTTCGATATTGCCGACAATGAAATAATAAAAAGACTCAATATTGGTGATCTTGTAATCACAAGTGACATTCCTCTAGCGGCAGAAGTAATAGAAAAAGGCAGCCATGCCCTTAATCCTCGTGGTGAATTATATTCAACTGAAAATATTAAATCACGTTTGAACATGAGAGATTTTATGGACACTCTACGATCCAGCGGGATAAATACCGGTGGTCCGCCAGCACTAAATTACAAAGATCGCCAAATTTTTGCAAATAACCTAGATAAATTTTTAACCAAATATAGTAATTCTTAACTATAACGTTTCCCGTTTGTATAAAGTAGATAAACCACCCCTTTCGTCCCCTCCTTATTTAAGGAGGGGGATTAGGGATGGTTGTATTTAACTAAATCGTGAAATGCTATATAAAACGCAGAGCATCATTTTCAATTTGGAGATTCAATACCATTAAGGAAATTGATTATGGTAACCACAATGGATTACCCCTACGAATCATAATATTATGCGATATTTAACTTTTAAACTAATCTTATTACTATTCACTTTACCGGTATTTGCCGCCGAAATTTCAGTAAAAACCTGTGATAATTTAACTGAATATCCAGAAATACTTAAACAAGTTAATCATTCCAGTAAGTCACAACTAATTGAAGCTAATCTAATTAAATCTTTTAAACTATTAATAAATAATTCTTTAGTAGCTGGCAATAATAAATTAACTCAATATAGAGCTTCTATCTCTCAAATTAAAAAGGATGTTAACAAATGGCAGCAAAATACTCTATCCCAGCTCCAAAAATGTGAAAAATATTGGCATTATTCTATCGATAACAGTTTAGGTAAATATTACGGTTTAATTATTGGTATTAACAATTATCAACATTGGCCGAGATTAAGCACTGCTATTAATGATGCTAAGATGATTGATGAAGTTTTAAGTAATAAATATGGTTTTAAGAATAAATTATTAATCAATGCTTCCTATCAAGAAATAATTAATACATTCAAACAATTAAAAAACAAGCTAAGAACAAATGATAATCTATTAATTTATTATGCTGGGCGTAGTCATCAAGATATAAATGGTCGAAGCTACTGGCTACCAATCGATGCTGATAAAAATAATCATCAAAATTGGTTAGAAACTAATATTATCACCAGTAATTTATTAATTAATATTGATAGCATTCGGAATGTTTTAATCATATCAGATGGTTTTTATTCAAGTCCGTTAACTCAATATTATAAAAAGAAAAATTGGTTAGTTAATGACCAACGGAACATAAATAAAATATTAGATAAACTACCTAAATATATGTTAACTGATAGCAAGATCGATTTGTTAAAAAAAGCTATTAGAAAATCTAGGATATTATTAGAAACTAATAAGCAAATTGTTAGCAATGATAGACATTCAGTTTTAGCTCAAAATTTAGTGGTTGCGTTAAATAATCGAGAAGGAGAAACAATTTTCACCACTCGCAACTTAATTGCTGATATGTCGCAAATATTACAATACAAATTAATAGATGCCAATAGCAAAGGAGATTTTGTATTCAAACAGCCACATAAGTTTATTGATACCAATGATATTATTCAACAAAAACAATCTTTATTGCTAACTAAATTGGCTCATAAAGAAATTACTAAAGGTAATACAACTAATGGGATGTTATTTGCTTTGGAAGCATTACCAAAATATATTTTTGCTCCAGAGAGACCTTATACTTTTGCAGCTGAAGAAAAACTATATGAAGCAATTTTAAAACAACGAGAATATAAAATTATCACTGAGTCTGAACAGCCAATTCATCGAGTAGCTTTTAGTCCAGATGGTTCTAAGATTGCTACAGCTAGTATTAATGGCCAAGTTCATTTGTGGGATATTAATGGTAATTTACTAAATATATTGCAAGGTCAACGAGTACCTTTTAATAGTCTTCCGGCTATTGTTTTCAGCCCTGACAGTTCTCAACTAATTACTAGTATCGCTAATGATAATGCCGCTCGAATATGGAATGTAGATACTGGTCAATTAATAAAAATATTATATGGACATCAAAAAGGCATCAATCATGTAGCTTTCAGTTCTTTAGATAATAAAATACTTACTGTAGCAGAAGATGCTAGATTATGGCAAGCTGGAAATCTACTTAACATATTGACTAGCCACGAAAAAACTATAAATTATGCAACTTTTAGCCCTAATAACAAAATTATAGTAACCGTATCTGATGACAATACTGCTCGTTTATGGAATAGCCATACCGGAAAGCTAATATATATCCTTGCCGATCACACTGACAGAGTTAATTTTGCCAGTTTTAGTCCAGATAATAAAACAGTAATTACAGTAGCAAATGATAATACTGCTCGCTTGTGGGATGTGCATACTGGAGAAGCAATTTCTGTATTTAGAGGTCATAGCGACAACGTATTAAATGCGGTATTTAGTCCTGATGGTCGTTTTATCATAACTGTTTCTAAAGATAAAACTGCTAATTTATGGGAAGCTGGAAAATTACGAAAAATATTAGCCGGCCACAAACAAGCTTTAACTTTTGCTGCTTTTAGCCCAGATGGTAAATTTATCATCCTTACTTCAGCAGATCATACCGCTAGCTTATGGCATACAGAAACTGGTAAACAAATCAGTATTTTAGCAGGCCATACAGCAAAAGTTAATCATGCAGCTTTTAGTCCTGATGGTAAATTTGTTGCTACTGTCGCTGATGATGGAATAATGCGTTTGTGGCAAGTTACCAATAGAAATAATTTTAAAATATTAGCGGGACATAAATCCAGAGTTTTAAATGCCAATTTTAGTGCTGATGGCAAACAGATAGTGACAGCTTCTGATGATAATACCGCTCGAGTATGGGACACTAAAACTGGAAAATTATTGAAAATTTTAACTGGTCATGAAAATAGAATTAATCAAGCTTTATTTAATGGTTCACAAGTAATAACTGCTTCTGCCGATAAAACCACTCGTATTTGGCAAGCTGATAAATCTTCTAAAATAATCTCTAGACATATAGATGAAGTGAATAATATTGCTTTCAGTTCTGATCATTCCAAACTAGTGATAGCTTCTGACGAAGAAACCACTTATTTATGGCAAAATTTTAATTGGGATATAACTTCTATTTGGAATTACTATACTAATGAACCGCTTATAGCTTTATCTGGCCATAATAATAAAATTCTACAAGCAAGCTTCAGTCCAGATAATAAAATAGTTGCAACTGCTTCTGTTGATAAAACTGCTCGCTTATGGAATGCAAATAATGGCAAGTTTTTACGCACTTTAAAAGGCCATAAAAATACCGTTAATCAAGTTATATTTAGTCCTAACGGTAAATTAATCATCACTGTTTCTGATGATAGAACTGCTCGCTTATGGCACAAAAATGGTAAATTATTCAAAATATTAAAAGGCCATAGAGATAAAGTAAATCATGCGGCTTTTAGTCCAGATAGTAAATTTGTTGTTACTGCGGCAGATGATAATACTGCTAGATTATGGGTTACTAAAACTGGCAAGTTATTTAAAGTTCTACGTGGTCATAAGGATGAAATTAATTATATTGCTTTCAGTCCTGATGGCCAATTTATCGCTACTGCTTCCGATGATAATACTGCTCGTATTTGGAAAAATGGTAAACTTTTCAATATATTATTTGGTCATGAAGATGAAGTAAACTATGTTGATTTTAGTCCAGATAGTAAATTTATTGTCACCGCTTCAGATGATAAAACTGCTCGATTATGGCGAGTATTATCAATACAAGAATTAATTAATTATGCTAATCAAATAGTTCCAACTTGTTTAACAATTGAACAACGCCAGCAATTCTCATTACCAATCACAAAGAGCCAAGCTTTACTAGCTAAAGCTAAGATTCTAGCTCAACAAGGCCAGATTAGAGCAGCTATAAGTACATTTAAGCAAGCTAAAGAATTAGCTCCATGTTATAAATTCAATCCAATAGATAAAAGCCAACAAATATTTGCTAATCATTTAATTAAACAAGGATTATCTGCTAAAAATATTACAACAGCAATTAATAAATTAAAACAAGCTTCTGAAATAGATACTAGATTTAATAGCCCGCAAATTATCGCCAATTTATTAGTTCAACAAGGAGAACGATTAGCTCGGCAAGGAATAGTTGACAAATCTATTATAAAATATGCTGAAGCTCTCAAATTTGAGCCTAATTTAGATTTTAAACCAGAAAATAAAATGAATGCAGTAGTATTAATAGAACAAGGCAAACATTTAGCTAGAGAAGGAAATATTGATAATGCAATCACAAAATTTAAAGCAGCATTAGAATTTGATACTCAACTTCATTTTATTCCAAAATATAAAGCAGTTGCTCAAATCCAAATGCAACAAGGTGAGTTATCCGCTCAAAATGGAAACTTTAAGGCTGCGATAGAAAATTTTAAAACTGCTAGAATGCTAGATTTCCAATTAAAATTTATTCCAGAAAATAAAGCTAATGCCCAAATCCTCTTACAAGAAGGAGAAAATTTAGCTAGAAATAGTGAACTAAAACAAGCAATGGAGAAATTTACAGCAGCATTAATCTTAGATACACAGCTAAATTTTAACCCTAAAAATAAAGCTATTGCCCAAAAATACATGTATGAAGGCACTCAATTAGCTCAAAAACAAGATATTCAAGCTGCAGTTGCTAAATTTAAACAAGCTGTTAATTTAGATTCGCAATTGGAATTTACTGATGAAATTCAGCTTATTGTTCAAGAGCTTATCGAAAAAGGTAGACAATTAGCTCGAGATAGTAATATTGATCTAGCAATTAAACAATTTAAAGCAGCACTAGCATTTGATTCACGATTAAATTTTGATCCAAAGCGTAAAGCTATCGCTCATATGCGAGTTAAAGAGGGAGAATTATTAGTTAAAAGTGGCAAAACTGAAGCTGCCAAAGAAAAATTTAAAGTGGCTATAGAATTAGATAATAAATTAATATCTTCTAAAATTCAAAAGTTTGCTCAATTTTTAGTACAACAAGGTAAACAGTTAGCAGAACGGGATATTGAAGCTGCTGTAATAAAGTTTAAAGAAGCTCGATCATTAGATTCAAAATTAACTTTTGAACCACGTCAATTAGCTACTAATACTATGGCTCAAGTACGCTTACAAGAAGGAAAACGACTAGCTGCAATTGGTGATAGTGAAGCTGCGATAGAAAAATTTAGGGAAGCTAGAGTTTTAAATCAACGATTAGACTTTGATCCAGAAAGAAAAGTGGGTAAATTGGTAGCTTTATTACGAGTAAAAGAAGGCACTGCTTTAGCTCAACATGGTGCTATTGAAATTGCAGTTAAAAAGTTTCAACAGGCTTTACAACTTGATCCCCAATTACAATCTGCTGAGATTAAAACAATGGCTGAGTTATTAATCAAACAAGGTAGACAATTCGCCCGAGATGGTGATATTGCAACAGCTACATTAAAATTTAGACAAGCTCGTCAACTTGATGCAAATTTAGAATTTAATTTTGAGGAGATGGCTGCTTTATGGATATATAAAGAAGAACAAGATCGAGAAGAATGGTGGGGAGCTGCGGAACAAGTTGGTAAAGTAGCAGCCGCACTTGGGTTTATTGCTATGATTATCATTATATTATAAATTTAATATTTAGGAGTTATTTATTTTAAATCTCTAGCAATTTCCTGCATTTTATTAATTAAATCATTGATAGAACTCATTTGTTGTTCATGACTAGACATAATTTTTGGCTGGATTATAGCTTGTCGTTTTAATCGAGTAATTGCTTCCATTACCTGTTCAACATGTACTGTAAGCTTGGGTGAATTAGTTAACAGTTCTACATTTATTTCAGCTTGATTAAGCTTGGCTAAAAATGCCTGTTTTTGATATTTTCTGGTATTTTCTGTGCTATTAAAACGTTGTTTTTCTTCTTTGGCAGCTTGTTGAAAATTTCTAATTTGGTTTAAATAACTACCTTGTTCTCCAACTTGTCTTTCATAAGCATCATTATTAAACCGATAAAATCGGTCATCTATCCCAATAGTATCTGGTTTAGTAGTACAATTAGTAATTATAATCAACCATATTCCGTATATAATCCAACGCATAAATCCCTCTATAATAATTAGTTTCTATTGAAGTTCAAAATTCTTAACAATATACAATTTGAACTCCAATGGAAACTATTACTCTATAATTTAAAATTTAGTATTTTTAATACCAGCATATCCTTCTGCTCTCCAAATTTGCTCAGAAGTTAATGCTACAGCATTATTATTATATAAACAAGTTTCTAAATGCTTTAGTAATATTGGCTCTTGTTCAGGAGTTAATTGATAAACATTACAGCCTAATTCTTGCTGAGGAAGTATAGATGATTTTTCCATTGGAGCGTACCCCCAGTAGTTATTGGTATTTACCAATACAACTCCATCAGTTGCAAATTGTAAATTAACCTGTCCTGGTAAATTCCAACTACCAACTTCAATAAAACCTTTATCAGTCGGATTCAATTGAGTTATTTTGGTAATTGGAGAAAATTCTTCTATATCATCACTAGCTGTTTTTTCAGAAACTTTTGTTGTAGCTTTCTCGGAAATTTCTTCTCCAGTTGAAGATGTTTCATCAAATATTGTTTTTACCAAAATTGGATTTTCCAGCTCAATCATAGGCTCATTTATAAAATTGGGTTCATTTTGACAACTTGCATACAATGTATTAGTCGCCCACATAAAGGAAACATATCCGTCACATGAAAGATTATAACTATCTAATAATACAGCATTATTAGTTTTCAATGTTAATAAATTCAAACGTTGTTGTCTATCTTCATTCATTTCCTGAGTAATCAAATTACCAGATTCAGTGATTGCTAATGGCCAACCAGGAATTGAACGAGTTGTAGATTCAACAGGTTTATTTGCTTGTAAATTCCAGCTTCGTAATATCCATTGTGACTGCCAATAATCTTGTTCTGGTAGTGGTAAGATCATATTAGGATTATGCTTGAAAGAACGTTGTTCGGCAAGATAAAACCATCCATTATGCAATAAAGGAGGCCGACGATCATACCATATCGTATCATCAATTAGTGCAGAACGTTTTTCTTGTTTATTATCTGTTTTTTCCGATAGTTCAAGCAGTTGTGGAGCAAATAGCTGTTCAGTTTTTTTATCGAATACCTGTACTTCTAATGGCTCATAATTATTATAAAATACCACCATATCTTCATCCATCATTAAATCATTATAATTTTTTGGCAATAACCAACTCTGTTCTGGAGCTTCCAAATTGCTGGTATTATACTGATGTAAACGATGATAACCTCTATTACCCATAGAAGCACTCCATAATTTTTCATTTTGAAGCTTTAACCAAGTTAAATTGGTGGCTAATTCTAATTCGGCTAATATTTCTGGTTTTTTATCAACTCCCCAACGTAAAGTAATTAAAGATTGATTGCTTAATCCTGCTAATACATTAGAATCAAGCATTAAACTACGTTGAATTTCAGTTGAAGTGGGCAGCAAACCAACATCTTTCAGTTTGTCATCAGAAAACGATATAATTTGTAAGTTATTACCAATATTTGCTTCCCAGGAATTTATCGGTAAAACAGCAAAAGCATCTTGCCAATTTAATAATAAAGCTCTTTCATCATCTAATGCTGGTGACCAACTATAAGATACTTGATTCACCAAAGGAGTTATACGATTTATTAAAGTTGGTTTGGTTGGGTCTTCAACATTAAACAAAGAAACAGCGACTCGTCTAGCTCTTTTTATATCTTCATTTTCCTTAACTTGATCATCCATGCCAACTGCAAATAAACGATCTTCATGGAAAAATAGTTTTTCTGACCAACCGGGAATTATTAATTCACCAAGTATCGTTGGATTAGAAGAATCACTAAGATCAATAACCCATAAAGGATCAGTACGTTCATAAGTTACTACAAAAGCTCGATCATCAACAAATCTAGTGGCAAACAGACCTTCTCCTGGAGCTATTTTATCAACTTGACCAGCTAAAGTAACTTGTTCTGGAGTTAAATTATAAATGGCTAAAGTGCTACCATCAGTACGATCTTCTGGGCCATAAACAACTCGTAATTGTTGGTTTAATACGCTTAAATGAAATTCTGATGGAACTTGACCGGGAACTTTAATTAATGGTAATTCTACCAATGGATCAGACTGGGTTAAATCAAATACTTGGATTTGTGTAGTCTGCCATTTCTCTTCTTCTGGATTATGATTAGCAATTACTAAATTATCAGAAAAAATCGCTATTTGGGGAGAATAACCTAAAATTTTAGCTTCATCAACTGCTTCTAATTTTCCGGTACTTTTTAATTCTAACACATTGATAGATAAATTATTTCTATTAGCAAAATATGCTGTAGCACAAACTTCACATATTTCATTATCTGAATCATATTGTTCGCTAACACTATAAATGTAATTCCCTCTTCGTCTTGATTCGATAAATCTGCCTGATATAGTCATTTCATCTATTATGTTCAAGCTATTACCAGCACCTTGTTGTAAAACTATTAATTTAGTAGTAGCCTCATTATAATTGCTATTGTAATCAATCTGCAACAATATATAGTAATCATCTATTACATAAAGCTCTTTAGGATTGCCAGACAAAGCAATTGAACCGATTAAACTTGGATTAGAAACATCTGATACATCAATCACTTGAAATCGCTTTGCTGCTTCATTAGCATATAGTAATTTATCACCAACTAGACGGAAAATATCAGGTTTTTCAATTTGTGTAGTACTAGTTCCGTCAGATTCAGGAGCAACTGACTCATTTAAATTTGATGGCTCAACAGAATCATCAGCAACCATATCAATGTCATCTTTCGATACACGATAATTATTTACATAATCATTTGGTAAGAAAAATTGTTGGCCTGGCAAACGTTCTCTACTTGCTGTCAAACTTAAAGGTAATAAAGTGGAAGCTTGCCATAAATTAGTATTAATTGGATTTTCATCGGCTCCTACTGCTATCAATGCTAAAAAACAACGTTGATTTTCTGGACAAGATTCATCAAAATCTGCCGCTTTAAATGCTGCAAAAGGTTTTATATCAATAGCATTTGGATATACTGATGCTAAACCTTTTTTCCATTTTGAGGATGACATTAGTGATTTAAATTCATTAGAATCTAAATTGAACCATACTAAATATATATCTACACCATCTAAGTTCTGGTCATTACTAATCATGATTTGTGTATTAGTATCAGTAGATTCTAAATTCAATTGTAAAGCTTGAGCTGAAAAACTCAATAAAATCATCCCATATAACAAGGAACGTAAAACTAACATGGATTGTCTCCTTAAATTAAAATCTTAATAGAAGTGTAGCAATAGATCGCTGAATATGCCAATTTTTTTTTATTATAGGATTTACCAATAACTTCCCAACTCAAAAGTAAAAAAACGTATTATACACTTAATGTGAAACAGGTCATGACGATCTAAAAACTTAGGAGCAAGAAAAAATTATGAAAATACAAACAATTATACGCAAAGGGCTTTCCACCCTACTAAGTGGCAGTATTATCGAAATCCTTGCTGATGTGCCGGGTGTGAATAAAGCCATTGAATTATTGAAGGAAAATTTTACTTTTACTGCGGCTGAAATCGCTCAGAATTTTCAGGATAGTTATGGTTATGCGTTAGCAGCTATCAGTAGTGGTTTACCGGAAAATCAATCCGGTTTTTGGAAATCAATGTTTCAGGCGAAGGTGGAAAGTGAGTTTTCTCAGCATCTGGAGCGAGATTATTTATTGCCTTTTGCTGAACAACAGGGAATTTCAGATTTAGCTGCGTTTCGACAAACTGCTATTGTCCAATGCCAGGAAATTGTAGAGTTGACGCTGTTTCAAGCTAATAAAAAGCCTTTTTCTGAACAGGAGTTAGCAAGTTTTGTTGCTGCAAGTGAGACCAATTCTCTGACGGATTTGGTTTTGGAATTAGTACAAACTCAGCATACTTTGGATAAATCGGTAGTTGCTTTTTTACAATTTAAAGATTTATTGGGCAATGCACTGTTGTTTTTTCTGTATGAGCAGTTACGAAGAGAGCCACGTTTCCAAACGACATTAGCGGCTTTACGACGTGAAAATTTGCTGGTTGATATGCGTGAACTAAAAAATATTGTGCAGTCAACAAAAGATAAGTTAAATAAATCTGTCGCTAATAATCAGTTTGGTGAAGTGGCAAAATTAGGACAGCAGTTAGAGCGTTTGCAGCGAGTGGAATCAGTTACCCAAACTCATTATGGTCAATTTTTGGAGTTTAGTCAACGTTTTGCGGATTGGTCGCAGTTAGTTAATATCCAATTAGCTGATGTTTTGGCGGCTCTTCCACAGTTGCAAGAACAGTTAGGCGGTATTAAAAGTGATACTGAGGAAATTTTAGCTCTGATTCGGCAGTTAATGGTTCGTGGCGATTTATCGGAACAAGTTAAGTTACGGGATGAGTTGACGCAATATAGTTCTGCTAATTTGGAGTTGATAAAGAAGGCTAGGAAATTATTGAAAGCTATCCCTCTGTCTGATCCGCAATATAGTCGAGTGGCGATTGGTTTTGGTAGTATTGTGTCTTCGCAGGGTGATTTGCAACAGGCGGAGGCGTTGTTTACTAAAGCATATCAACAGGCGAATAATGATGCTGAACGGGCATTGAGTCAGTTTAACTTGTTTCAAGTGTTTATTCGGCAAGTGGATTATGATAAAGCTTTTGCGGCTTTAGAAACAGCAATTTTGCTTGATGGGCGTTATGCTTTGCATAATCAACATACTTATACGATAAAACGGATATTGGGTGCGGGTGGTATGGGCTGCGTGTTTTTGGCTCAACATCGTTTTGATGGGAAGTGGGTGGTTATTAAGTGTTTTTGGGAGACGACAGCACATAGTTCATCAGATACTTTGTTTAAAGAAGCGTTTTATATGAAGGATATTGCGGGTGAGTATATTCCTAAACCGCTTGATTGTGGTTTTGTTGATCCAAGTAGACAGGAGCGGGGTTATTTTATTTCGGAGTATATTGAGGGGGCGATAGATGGTGAGGCGTGGTTGAAGCGGTATGGTAAGTTGGATGTAGCGACTGGGATTGCGGTGGGTTTGCAGATTGCGAAGGGTTTGCAAATCGCTCATGATAAGGGGATTTTTCATTTAGATTTGAAGCCGGCTAATATTTTGTTGCTATCGGGATCGGAAGTTGGGGTGAAAATTATTGATTTTGGGTTGGCGAAAGTGGCTCCTAATTTTGGCACGGAGATGGCGACTCAGCGTAGTCGTTCTGGTTTGAGTTTGTTGGCTCAAACGGCGGTATTTGGTACGTTGGATTATGCTCCGCCTGAGCAGCAGGGTGTGGATGGTGAGCCGAGTGCGAAGAGTGATGTGTATGCGTTTGGTAAGACTTTGTATCGTTTGTTGACGGGGGAGAGTCCACAGACTTTGCATCCAAGACGTTTGGCACAAGCTCCTGAGTTATTTGAGTTGTTGTGTGATTGTGTGGAGATAGAACCAAAAAAGCGACTTGATATAATTACTATATCTAAAAGACTTGAAGAATTATTTTCTGATTATCAATTATTAATTCCAGCCAAAATTTTTAAGAACGATAAATTGATATTAAATCAAGGTAATTTTTCTTTGGATGATACATTATTAAAATATGAACGGTATTTTATCGAATCAGCACTTGAGAAAACTAATGGTAATATAAGTCGGCAGTGGGCTTCGACAGTTAAATCCTAGATAAAATGTCAGATTATTCCAAAGAAATTAGACTAAAAATTAAGCGAAACGTTGGGTTAAAATATCTT
>JASFYV010000057.1:0-17766 GCA_045046925.1 Candidatus Marithrix sp.
CTTAAATATCAGTAAGTTACACCAAATTGACAAAATATCTAACTAACTGATATTTAACATTTTTTTAGTTTTTCTTCATAGTCTGAGCCCAGTACCTTATTTTCGGTTGGCCTTAATTTTAATTTTTCTTCTTCTTTTTCTTCTTCTGATGTATGTTTATTTATCAGATATGTTTCATTAATACGATTAATCAATCGTTCTTCTTTTAATTCAATAGCTAATTTATAAATTACCAAATAAATTAATGTTACTGTAGTTAATCTCTGTTGACCATCAATAATAGTTAATTCTTTAATTTCATATCCAGATGTAGAGTAAACATCATTATGTATAAAAACAATACTACCAATAAAATGGGCATTTATATTATCATTATTTCCTATCTCAATAATATCGTCCAATAATTTTTTACATTGAACATGAGTCCAATCATAATTTCTCTGATAGACAGGAATAACAAATTGCGTATTATTTTGTGCTAAAAATTGATTTAACTTTTCTTCTCTTGCGTTCATAAATAGTTTTTTTTACAACATCCCCTGATTTTTAATTTCTTTAGCAATAGCCTGAACGACTGGAATAGCGACTGAATTACCAATTTGTTTATAAGCTTCAGTAACTATATTACATCGCTTAAAATTTTTAAATCCCATTATTCTATAACACTCATTTAAAGTTAATTTTCTAACATTTTCACCATCATAAATAACGACCTGAAGATTCTTGCGATGGGATAGTTGGATGAGTTCCATGTATTGAATAAATTCTATTTGGTTGTCGATGTACTCTTGATAAATGTGAAGTATTTGCTCTAACTCCTTTTTTCTAACCATTTTTATTTCTATAACCAACAAAAATAAGCCCAGATGCTTGTAGTTTAGGATTTTTTATTAAAGTATATTCATCTTTTGCTAATAATTCAAAATTACCTTGTTTATCAAGAAAATCTTCTAATTTAGGTCTTGGTATTTTTCTAAGTGTTTCAAATTTAAAATATTTAATTTTAGTAGCAACAATAAAAATTCTTTCTCTATTTTGTGGTAATCCAAAATCATTAGCATTTAAAAGCTGATAAGAAACATAATAATTAAGTTTTTCTAACGTCGTAAGAATAATTTTTAGAGTACGTCCTTGATCATGATATATAAGATGTTTAACATTTTCCAATATTACTAATTTAGGCTGTTTTTCATCAATAATTCTAATTATATCAAAGAATAATGTTCCTCTTGTATCATCAAAACCTTTTTTGTGACCACTAATACTAAAAGGTTGACATGGAAAACCACCTACTAAAACCTCAAATTTTGGAATATAAAGTGGATTTATTTCAGTAATATCACCATCAGGTTTATCTTTAAAGTTATTTTCATATACTTTTTGGCAATGTTGATTAAATTCAGATGAAAACACACATTTAAATCCTTCTTTTTCAAGAGCAATCCTAAATCCGCCGATACCAGCAAATAAATCTATAAATCTAACGGGATGTTTAGTATCATATTTTACATAGGATTGTGGAGCAGATTCCCAAAAATCCATTTGTCTTTCTTGGGTTATTATATTCATATGATCCACATCTAAAAAATATATTCACCAACATGCTACAAAAATTATTCTCGATTAATACCTTGCACAGATTTAAAAGTACTCCATTGTTTACAACTTGGGCATTGCCAATATAATTTTCTAGCAGTAAAACCACATTGATTACATTTATAAGCAGGTTTATTCTGTAATAATTGAGTCGTTAAATCTTTAAGCAATAATAAATGTTCCCGAGTAATACAATCAGTCTTAGACAAAACCAAACCAAGTAAATATTCAAGCCCACGTAATGACGGATGTTTATGTATTTGTTCTACAATAAAATCTACAGCTTGTTGTTCGTCCGATTGCTGTTTGATGATATTAGCCAACATCAACATAGGAGCAATTCCACCATAATTATCTAATATATGCCATAAATAATCAGTGAACTCTGATTGTTGCTCAATTTCCTTATAACAAGCCTGTAAAGGTTCCACTACTTCATTAAGATAATCAGAGTCTTGTTTCTCAATACGTTTAAAAGCTAAAATGGCTTGTTTATATTTTTGTTGATTTAAAGCTAAATTTCCTTCTAATAAACTAGCTCGGACACAATTAGAATCTGTTTTTAAAGCTTGTTTTATAACTTGTAATGCAATATCATATTGTTGTTGCCGAAGATACACTTCAGCTTGTTCGCAATAATATTGTGCTATTACAACATGAATTGGCTCTTCATAAATAGATGCTAATTGTTGTGCGGTACTAATTGAATTAGTCCAATCATGTTCTTGTTGATATATCTCCAACAACTGACGTAAGGCTGATACTTTATGGAGATTAGCTTCCACCAATTCCTGAAATAAAGTTTCAGCCCTATCTAATAAACCTGCATGACGATAGTCTTTACCTAACTCAAACAAAGCTAAACTACGTTGTTGAGGATGCAAAGCAACTTTTTTAATTAGATTTTGGTGAATACGAATGGCTCGGTTCACTTCACCACGACGACGAAATAAAATTCCTAAGGCAAGGTGAGTTTCAACGGTATCACTATCTATCTCAATTAATTTGATAAAAACATCAATAGCTTTATCAGGTTCTTCATTGAGTAAATAATTTAAACCTTTGAAATAATCGGGAAACAAATTTACTGATATTTTTTGTCCCTTCAACTGTGCCACAAACCATCCAGAGGCTGCTGCCACCGGCAATAATAGCCACAACAAATCAACAATCATCTATGTTAAGCCACTTTAGGCAAACTCTTATTTTGAATTGAATATTTTAAGAAGTTATTCAATTAATTTTAGTTCTATTATTAACGTTTTTTAGAACGTTGCTTTCCTTTTTTAGTCTTACTAGTCTTACTACTAATATTAACTCGTTCTCGTAATTCTTTACCAGCTTTAAAATGAGGAACAGATTTTTCCGGTAATTTCACTGGCTCACCAGTCTTAGGATTACGTCCTAATCTAGCAGAACGAAGATGTAAAGAAAAACTTCCAAACCCTCGAATTTCTATCCTCTCTCTTTCTTCTAAAGTACGAGTCATTTGTTCAAGGATTGTTTTAACAGCTAATTCAATATCTTTATGAGATAAATTACTTTGTTTTCTAGCTATTACTTCAATTAATTCAGACTTTGTCATATTATTCAGTTATCAGTTAATTAATTATCAATTATCAACTACCAATAAATTATGATTAGTATAATCACTATCCATAATTTATTGCTAATTAATAACAGAAATTATTTTTCCACTGGTTCTTTTTCTTGAGTTTCTATCTGCTCTTTCAAAATATCACCTATGGTAGCTCCACTAGATTGCTGAGAATCAGCATAATCTTGAACAGCAGTTGCTTCTTTTTCTGCAATTAAAGCTTTAATAGATAGGCTTATTGCTCGTTTACGACGGTCTACACTAATTATCTTAGTTTCAACTTCATCATTTACCTTCAAAAAATGTTGAGCGTCTTCAATATTATCATCAGACATTTCTTGAGTTCGCAAAGTACCTTCGACATTTTCTTCTAATAAAATAATGGCACGATTACTTTCAATTTCAGTGACAGTTCCTTTAACCACAGTACCTTTAGGATTTTCAGCCACAAAATTAGAGAATGGGTCTTTATCAAGTTGTTTGATACCTAATGAAATTCTTTCACGTTCTGCATCAACTGCTAACACAACAGCTTCAACTTCATCACCTTTCTTATAATCACGTATTGCCACTTCACCAGGAACATTCCATGAAATGTCTGACAGATGAACTAAACCATCTATACCACCATCCAATCCGATAAAGATACCAAAATCAGTAATTGATTTAATATGACCAGCAACCTTATCATTTTTATTGTGGCTAGAAGCAAATTCTTCCCATGGATTAGGATAACAATGTTTAATACCTAATGAAATCCGACGGCGTTCTTCGTCAATATCAAGTACCATGACTTCAACTTCATCACCTACTTGAACAATTTTAGAAGGATGAACATTTTTATTAGTCCAATCCATTTCAGAAACATGAACTAAACCTTCAACTCCTTCTTCTATTTCCACAAAGCAACCATAATCGGCTAAATTAGTTACTTTGCCAAATAAACGAGTTCCGACCGGATAACGACGAGCAATATCAAACCAAGGGTCTTCACCTAATTGTTTAAGACCTAAAGAAACCCTGATCCGTTCTCGATCAAACTTGAGTATTTTAACATCAATCTCGTCACCAACATTTACTACTTCACTAGGGTGTCTCACACGTCGCCACGCCATATCAGTGATATGTAATAAACCATCTACACCACCTAAATCAACGAATGCACCATAATCAGTAAGATTTTTAACCACACCCTGTAATACCACACCTTCTTGCATTGTTTCTAGCAATGCTTCACGCTCTTGAATATTCTCTTTTTCTACTACAGCTCGACGTGATACAACTACATTATTACGACGTTTATCAAGCTTAATTACTTTAAAGTCTAAAGGCTTGCCTTCCAGATAAGTAGTATCTCGTACTGGTCGTACATCTACTAACGAACCAGGTAAGAAAGATCGAATATCATTTACATTAACAGTAAAACCACCTTTTACTTTTTCAGTGATTATACCAATAATAGTTTCGTTATTCTCAAATGCTTGTTCCAATCCTTTCCAAGCAGCAGCACGTTTGGCTTTTTCACGAGATAACTTAGTTTCCCCATACCCGTCTTCAACTGCATCTAAAGCTACTTCAACCTCATCACCAACTTCTATTTCAAGCTGACAATTTTCATTAAAAAACTGCTCAATTGGAATAATACCTTCCGATTTAAGACCAGCATTTATAATTACTACATCTTGACGTATTTCCACTACTATACCGGTGATTATACTACCGGGTTTCATGTGTTTTTCAGATTGACTTTCTGCAAATAATTCAGCAAAGCTTTCGCTCATAATCAGCTATAAATTTATCAGTTTTTTTTATTTCAAAAAATTATTTGAATTATACTCAAACTGAAGTTAGGCCACAATTTTGTGGTTAGTTAATATTTACTTAAAATTATATTGTTAAGAATAGTTTACAAAAATTGCAAATTTATATAATATTAAGCACTATGATTTAGAAATTTAAATTTCTTAAAATACTATTTTACTTAAAATACGTTCCACCACTTCTTCAATTGATAATTTTGTTGTATCAATGGTTAAAGCATCAGATGCCGCTATTAAAGGTGCGGTGGTACGTGTACTATCCCGTTGATCACGACTGGCTATTTCTACGGCTAGTTCAGATAGTTTAACATATATCCCTATATTGATCAACTGTTTATAACGTCTTAATGCTCTTTCTTCACAAGTTGCGGTTAAAAAGAATTTATATTTAGCCTTTGGAAAGACTATTGTTCCCATATCTCTTCCATCTGCTACTAAGCCTGGCGAAATATAAAAAGCTCGTTGTCTAGCTAATAAAGCTTTACGAACTTCAGGTTTTACTGCAATTTTTGAAGCCATTTTGCCATAAGCTTCATCACGTATTTCTACAGCTATATCTTGTCCAGCATAAATTATTTGAAGTTTATTTGAATTTACTAATGGAATGAACTGAATATCTAATTCAGCTGCTAATTCTATTAATTTAATTTCATCATCCATATCTACTTGATTACGTTTTGCAACTAATACCAATATTCTGTATAAAGCTCCACTATCAAGTATATGCCATCTTAAATGTTCAGCTATTTTTAAACTAACAGTTCCTTTACCAACTCCACTTGGGCCATCTATAGTAATAATATTTTCCATTAATATTAATCACTGATTGTTTTAGAAAAATCTGGTAATGTTTCTGGTTTGCCAGCTTCCATATAACGACTTTCATTACCACGCTTAGTAACATTTTCATATACACCGTCATCACGTTTAACTAATTTGGTAAACCCCAAATCACGTAATTCGGCATTACTTTTAGATTTTGCAATAGCAATACGTGAAATACGTTTGCGTACTATTGCTTTACAATTAGGACATTCTACCAATGGTTCATCTTTGATAGATTGTTTTATTTCAAATATTTTTCCAATTGAACATATTTTATTTAAATGTTCGTATTCATATATTGGCATAATTTTGTAATTTAAAATTATAAAATCGATAAATTTATGATTATTCAAACGGGAACAATAATATCAAACTTTAATATTTCAATACTTTTTCAGCAAAATTTAATAAGAATATTCAAAAAAATAACTTTAATAATACATTAATTTCTAAGATATTGAATCTCAATTTCTATTCTAGTATTTTTTTGTTTAATTATTGATGATATACCATATGCGATTGGTTTATGATAACCATGACCAATAGCTTGAATTCGTTCTATAGAAATCCCTCGTTCTGCTAATGCGTTAGCTATTGCTGTAGCTCTTTCTTGAGATAATTTTAAATTCAGGGCATCACGATTATCTTTATTAATAAAACTATCTGTATGAGAATGAATTCTAATTATACCATTGTATAATTGACGTAAAGTTGCTGCAATTTCATCAAGCTGAGTTTTATTTGTTAACTTTAAGGTGGAATTGGTAAATTTAAAATTATAAAAAGAAAATATTGGTTGTAACATTAAATTTATTCCACAGTTTAAAATACTATTATTAAGTTTAGAATTATTTTTTGGATCATATAAAAGCAATAGATTTTCTTGAGAAATAATTTGATCAGATTCTATGATTGCATAACGTCGTTTAGTTAATAATTGTTTGATTCTTGCCTTGGCATCCAAATCTATCTTACATATTTGTAAATGTGCCTCTAAGCTAAGGATAAATTGATTTTGTTCATAATATAATTCTCCTAAATCATACCATGCTTCATAAAGATCAGATTTTTGGGTTAATGCTTGTTTATAATGTTTGATTGCTTGAGAATATTCTCCTGCATTTTCCAACACAAATGCCAAAGCATTATGAATTTCAGGCATATTGGGGCAAAGTTGTAAAGCTCTTTTTAATAACCTTTTTTGTTTAGAAATTACATGTTTTTTAGAATATAAATCATAAGTTTGATATAGCAATTCATTAGCTTGTTCACAAATCTCTGTAGCCATAACTATTGGCTTCATTAAACTAAATAATATTATTAACAGAAGTTTTAACTTTAAAATAATCATTTTTACAAGATGTATTAATACATTTATTCCTTAATTTTTAATAATAACTAAACTATAAAGTTACACAGACCATATAAATGTATTTAAGGTAGGACGATGAGTTTATAAATTAAGCTGCATCCCACATGTATATTTTAACTAAACTATGCATAGCTTTATTAGTAACCAAATAAAAGTTAAAATTCTAAAATATTAAGTATTTAAAATTCCAGTTTTCTAATCATAAATTGACGTTATATGCCAAATTCTATTCTTATTTTATCACCAGATGTAGTTACTGAACGTATGGCTGGCCCAGCTATTCGCTATTGGGAATTCGCTAAATCTTTAGTTACTAATTTCAAAGTTACGTTAGCAATTCCTAATCCAATATCTGAAGTATCTAGTTCAGTTGAACCAGTATGTCTAGTGCAACATAAACATGAAAATATTGGCAAACTGATAGAAGAACATGACATTATTATTTTTCAGGGATTTATATTTGATCACTATCCATTGCTATCTAAAACTAGTAAAATTTTAGTTGCAGATTTATATGATCCAGTTCCTTTAGAAGGTTTAGAGCAACATAATATTGATATTAATAGCCAAATTAATATGATGAATAGACAGCTTAAACGAGCTGATTATTTTTTATGTGCTAGTGAACGCCAACGTAATTTGTGGTTAGGACATTTATTAGCTTTGGGGCGAATTAATTCATTTACATATCAACAAATCCAACAACGGATAATAACGATTCCTTTTGGCTTACCAGATATTAAACCATATCGTACTGGAGTAGGTTTTGAACATGAAGATAGTTTTATCTTGTTATGGGGTGGTGGAATTTGGGAATGGTTTGATCCATTGACTCTAATTAGGGCTACCAATCGTTTATTACCAGACTATCCAAATATAAAATTAATCTTTTTAGGAACTCAACATCCCAATCCAACTATCCCAATAATGCCTAAACAAATTCAGGCTGAGACGTTAGCTAAAGAATTAAACTTATATAATAAAGAAGTTATCTTTCAAAGTGGTTGGGTTCCTTATGCTGATTTAGCAAATTATTTACTTGATGCTGACGTTGGAGTGAGTGCTCATTTTAATACATTAGAAACTCATTTTTCTTTTCGTACTCGTATATTACATTACTTATGGGCTAACAAACCAATTATTACTACCAGTGGTGATGTATTAGCTGATAATATTGTAGCTAATAATGCTGGTATTGTAGTAGAATCGGAAGATGAAGATGGTTGGGTATCTGCAATTAAAACAATGTATGAATCTAAGCATTATACAACTTATGTAAATGGTACTAAAATACTCGCTAAAAAATATCAATGGTCTACTGTGACTCAACCATTAAAAAATTTATGTACTAATGCTAGTTTAGCTCCTGATATGACTATAGAAAATAATGTAAGAAAGTCTATGGTATGGGATTGTGAGCTTGAATATAACACATTAAAAAACCGATTAGAAATTATCGAAAATTCTAATTCTTGGCGGATAACAGAACCATTACGAACCATGCGTAATTTTATGAAAAAATTCAATTAATGAATAGTCTTTGTTGTATACATACAACAGTTTTAAATTGGGTTAAATTATATTACATCGAATAAATATTGCATTATATATTGACACAGTATAAAATAATGTGTAATAATTTATGAAATAACATTTAGCTAAATGTGTAATAGATTGTTGTCTTTTTGCAACACATTGGGTAGGGCTTTTATTTGCATTGCGAAAATTTTTATTATACTGTCTATTGACACTCAATAAAACACTGTGTAGTATGTTTTTAATTAAGATTTAAATTGTAATAGATGTATTAAATATTGTTAAATAAATTTAATATTTATTACAGTAACATATTTAAAATATGGTTTAAGTTAGACTTATATTTTTTATTAAAGAATTTTGTAGAACTAAACTTAAACTGAAAATTGTATTAATAACTTTATAGATAGGAATTTTGATCTTATGAAGAGAGTAAATAAGCTTGCTGCTTCAATAGCAGTTGTATTAAGTTTGGGTGTTATGTCTCAGGCTAATGCGTTGATAGAAATGGAATCTGATAGTAAAGGCGACGCTTTAATGTTTCCAGTGTTTTATGGATATGGTGAAAACTATTTTACCATCATGAATAACGATAATAATTGGATACAAGGCCATTTACGTTTTCGTGGAGCTTCGTGGTGTGGTGAACTGTTGGATATGGACATTATCCTATCACCAGGCGATGTTTTTGTATTTCGTTTAGCTGATATTGACGGTGATGGTTACTGGGAAATTGATCAAAGTTTAGATGAAAAGAACTTTAAATATACAGGTATGTTGTCTAGTTGTGGTCCAGAATTAGCTGATGGTACTACTCCTGTTAAAGACAAACAAAATTGTATGGATCAATCCTCTATTTTAATACCAGAAGCTAATAATAATGATACTCCTCCTGGTAATATTACTGAAGCGTTGATTACTCATCATCGTAATGTAGGTCAGGTTGAATTTATTGCTGAAGGTATATTATTACCTAGAAGTACGGTAACCAGTGCAATGGGACGTATGATAGATACTGCCAATGCTGGTAAACTAGCTAATTTAGGCCAACGTAAAGTTGGTAATAAATTAGGAACTCATTTATGGTCATGGGTAGATGGATATAGTGCTTATCCTACCTCTGATGGTATAGCTCCTGGTTTTTTCCAACATGAAGATTTTATTGCTCCTGAAACTTCAAGGTTTTCTGCAGATGTTGGTAATGTATTGACTGGTAGTGCTTTTATTAATATGGTTGGTCAAGATTATGGTCTTGCATACAATGCAGAAGCATTTGTTAATTTCCGTACTACAGAACACAATCATCGGGTTGAAACTTACCCTAAAGATGAAGGTGTAATCTTACATCATGAAAGTGCATCAGCAATACCAGGTAACTATTGGTATGTCTATGGTTATAAAGAAACTGGCCAACAAGCGTCTATAGATACAGCTGGAATGGAATCACGTATTAGCTTTAACAATACATGGGGTCCAACTTTAGCAGATGGTGATGATTATCTTAGTGATTCTGCTGATTATGCTTGGTTGAGTAGCGTAACTGAAAACACCGATCTTTTTGGTCAAGATGGTTGGGATTTGCGGATGGGTGTTAATAGTATTACTGAAGTTCAAGAAGCCGTTCGTAGAAAAGCCACTAAAACTGCATCTTATCAATCATTTTCAAGTTATTACTATGATGATTCTAATCTAAGTAGTTGGTATGTAGCATTTTTCCCAACTATGTTCTATTATGGTGAAGATGTCAATCATTGGAAGGGTAATGTTGCATTAGCAGATACAATTTCTGGTGTAAATGTAACTGATGAATTGTTAGATAAACGTGGGTATTTATCTGCTGCCGTAGAACATTTGCTTAATACAGCTAAACCATATAATATCGAAGTATGGGATATTAATGAAAGTGCTGCTGCTGTTACTATCGAATCTGGACCTGAGTGTGTAATTTCACCTTGTAAATTTTCTGAATCTATTATCCAAAGTCATGAATTTCCAATTCGTGAGCAAGTTGCTGTATTTACTATTAAAGACTTGAAACGTAAGTTTGGTTCATCAGGAGATCACATGAACTGGAAATCTGGTAGAGTTGTAATGGAAGTAGCTCCACGTGCTGATAGATGTCGTGGTAATGAATTCTCTGAAGCTTGTCAGGCTCATTATCCTGGTCTGTTATATACATTTGAAAAAGCTTCTGAATCAGAATATGAGCAGTGGCGTCCAATGCACAGAGGTGCTGGACCAGCCAACTAAATATCATTGTAAAGGGGTAATATTTTTAACCTCTTTGTAGGGTATTTGTTAAATTATTCATCATAAATTTTATGGGCAGATTTTATTTCTGCCCTTTAGCATCAAACATCCTAATATTTCTTCTCCCTTTCTTGTCTTAATCCAATTATGCGATTATTTAACTTTACCAAACCTATAATATTGTCGTTTTTCCTATTGTCATCTAATACTCTCTATGCTGCTATTGAAGGTGGAGTAATAAGTATTGAACATTGTTTTAACTGTGATACATTGTTAGTAGGAGCAGCTAATGTTTTTCCTAATAGTATTCAATGGGTTGGAAACCAAGAAGGTAGTGTTTATCTCAATGCAGAATTGAATGAATATGGCTTTACTGGATGGCAAAAAACCTATCATTCATCGATAGATAACATGTGGAATCTTGATACTTCAACTCGTTTAGTTTTAGCCACTGCTAAAGCAAATGGAGCTGCTCCACCAATTGGTTTTTTCTTTGCTCCTAGTTCTGAAGGTCGTGAATCTGGTAGTATCGAATATACAGTAGCAACCATAGGGAAAATGACTAAACTGGTTAATGGTTCAGGGATAGCTGATAATAACAATGCTATCACTTTGAAAGTTGAAACAAATTTATCCAATGGAACAATTCAGCAAGTTTCTTGCGGTGCAGGATGTCAAGAGATTGTAATACCTAGAAGTGGAAGAGTTATATTTAATGTTACTCCAAATATTAATCAAGACAATGTAAGACAACTAGGTCTCAATCCAGAATCACATAATAATGTGTTGGTCAAACTGATAGCTACTGAAAAAAATACTGGTTGCTCATCAACTACTTTTGCTTTTGAAGATCGTGGAATGAAACCTACAAGAGCATTATCAACCGATAAAAATGACTATTATGATTTTTTAGGTATAGCTGGGCCAGATGCCATGCTACCAAATTGTGAACGCCATTACTCTTTTTTGCGTAGTTCAGGTAAATCATTTGAGTTTTACGCTAATAATAAAAGAGATACTAATGAAGGATATATTGAATACGTGTTTTTTATAGAAGGTCATTATATACCTTTTGACAAACAAAAATGGGCAGGGGTTAGTCATCAAACTTTTCGGATTCGTACTAGCGATGAACTTATAACAACTCAGCAAAAATCTCCAGTTGCAAGAATTAATGCTACTCCATTGACAGGAGAAGTTCCTTTAGAAGTTATTTTAGACGCTTCAAGTTCATCTGATTCTGATGGTAATATAATTAGTTATGAATGGTTAAGTGATGGTGTATTTATGTCATCTCAAGAAGTACCACTAGTTCACACTTTTTCTCAGGTTGGAACTTATACTATAGGCCTTAAAGTTACTGATAACACAGGATTAACTGATTTCACTCAAAAACAAATAAGAGTTTTAACAACTGAAGAAATACCCGAAGTTACTAATCCTACTAATAAAAAACCTATCGCTACTTTTAATGTAAAACGTAATGGATTAGTAATGATTTTGGATGGATCAAATTCTAGTGATACTGATGGTTCTATTATTAGCTATTCATGGAATGCCAATAATGGCGAGATAACTTCACCACGAGCAGAACAAACTCAAATAACTTTCCCTGATGCAGGAACCTATACTATAATATTAAGTGTAGTTGATAATGATGGAACAACTGATACGTATCAGGAAACTTTTACTATTTCAGGTCAGAGTGAACCACCAATAGCAGATTTTAGCATTATTTATGATGATGCCATAAATTTAAGAGATGGTAGTAGTCCTAGATATTTAACTTTAAATCCTGCTGCTTCAAAAGATAGTGATGGTAGTATTGAATTGTACGAATGGCGTATTACAGATGTAAGTAGTGATACAGATATTGATGTACCAAATGATAATGGGAAAATAACAATTCCATTACCAGGGGATGGTAAATATGTTGTGGAATTAGTAGTTACAGATGATAGTGGTCATAAAGGTGTAACATCTAAAATAATAACTTTACCACGTTTATTTGCAAGTTTTGATATTAATTTTGTTGGTTTACACACAATTACAGTGGATGCTAAAGATTCAATTGCTCCAGTTGATTCAGAAATTACAGATTACTGGTGGCGAGTTGACTATCAAAATAAAAAAATTGCCAATTCAGCTAGGCCAGATTCAATTGAATTACAACAACCAGGTCAAAATGAATATGTAATTACTTTAGTTATTACAGATAGCAATGGTCGTATGGCTAGTGCTTCTCGCATAGTTAAATATCTTGATAAATTTTTACCTTTGTTAGGAGAAGGAGTCGACGGTGGTAAAGGAATTTTACTTGGTCCAGATGGAACTATAGATACTCAAGCAATATTTAAGGGCGGGATATTAATTAATAATGAATTTTTTACTGGTGAAAAATTTAATATTGCAACGTTAGTGTCTATAGTAGCTAATGTAACCATTGATCCTAAACATGTTGGTATAGAAGCTGAACCATTAATTATTATGAGAGTTGGACCAGCAGATAATCCAGATTTACAGGATTGGTATATGAAAATTTTGAATGTTACTGTGGAACAGCCAGCTCCTTTTATTCCTTGGGATCTTAGACCAGTTAATATTGTTGCTGCTGATGAAAAAGATATATTAAATCAGGTTTTGGATATTGATATTTTTAGTGGCAGTCTTTACGATGCGTTTAGTCAATTTCCAAGAGACTTATCTCAACCTCACACTATTTGGATTGGCTATCGACTAACTAGTGGTATTGATAATGGTAAAATAGTATTTAACGAAACTCCTATTGTTTATCAAGTATGGGATAGTACAATACTAAAAGCATCTGATTTATTAGAATAAGTTTTAGTATAAAATCTATTTTTGCAAATAATCCCGTTTAATATCATATTGAATGGGATTTACTTTTAATCGAGGTCGTCATGAATTTAAAAATAAATTATGGAATGATATTTATATTATTTCTATTGCCATTTTCTGCTAATGCTATAAGTGAAGCTGACGTAATAAGGATTAATCATTGTGATATGGAAAATCCTACTGTTGGAATAATCTATGCACAAACAACCGCATATAATTGTGGAAAATTATTGGTTGGTGCTGCTAATGTTTATCCCAATGCTATTCAATGGATTGGAGATGAAACTGGTAGTGTTTATGTCAATTCTGAATTAAATGATTTTGGTTTTACTGGTTCAGAAAAAACTTACGATGGAACAGATGATTATCTATGGTATCTCGATACTGCAACTCGCTTTATTTTGAATGAAGCCAACCCAGTTAGTTTTACAAAACCTGCTCCAGCAATCGGTTTTTTTTATGCTCCTTATAAAGTTGGTTATAATGAGGGTTCAATTGAATATACAGTCGCTAAACTAGGTAAAATAAGTAAGATTTTTGCTGGTGAAGGTATTGATGATAATGAACAAAATGCTGCTATTACTTTAAAAATTGAAGCTAGTTCTACTAATGCTGCAATTCAACAAGTTTCTTGTGGTACAGGATGTCAGGAACTTACAATACCTATAGGCGGAAAAATAACATTTGATGTCATTCCAGATATTAATAAAAATATAGTTCAAGAATTAGGTCTTAATTCTGATTTACACAATAATGCGTTAGTAAGACTGATAGCTAGTGAAAAAAATACTGGTTGTTCATCAACATCTTTCGCATTTGAAGATCGAGGAATGAAAACTACAACAGCATTATCTACCAATAAAAATGACTATTATGATTTTTTAAGTATTGCTGGGCCTGATGCTATGCTACCTAATTGTGAACGTTATTATTCTTTTTTACGCAGTCCAGGCAAATCATTTGAGTTTTATGCTAATAATAAGAAAAATACTAATGAGGGATATATTGAATATGTATTTTTCATAGAAGGACATTATATACCTTTTGATAAACAAAAATGGGCTGGAATTAGCCACCAAACTTTTAGGATTCGTACTACTAATGAAGTAATAACTAAGCAAACACCAGTTGCAAGGATTACTGCTACTCCATTAAAAGGAGAAGTTCCATTAAAGGTTAATTTAGATGCTTCAAGTTCATCTGATTCCGATGGTAATATTATTAGTTATGAATGGTCAAGCAATGGTAATCCTTTCTCTTCTAAAGAAGTACCATCAATTCACACTTTTTCTCAAGTTGGAACTTATATTATAATTCTTAAAGTTACTGACAACACAGGTTTAACCAATGTTACTCAAAAGGAAATAACAGTTTCTCCATCAACAATTAATGATTTACCGTCTTTAGGTAATGCTATTCCGATGCAAGTTATAGATGGAGCATTAAAGTTAGAACAATCTAATCAAGATATAAATTTTAATGGTGGAATAAAGATAGATAACAAACTTGCCGAGTCTAACTTATCTCAAGATAAAACTAAAAATATAGAAATTACAGCTGAAATTAATCTTGCAAATGAACATATTGATAAAATTGCTGATATGTTAGTTATTGTTGGTTATCAGTCTAGAAGCACAGAAGATTTATCTTATTATGTAAAAACAGAAGATAGTTTTTTGTTTGCTTATGAAGCTCTAAATACAGCCAATATTAAAGCTGCTCAAACTGGAGTTACATTGCAAGCAAAAAATAATATTACTATTTATGATGGTTATGAAGGTAATTCAAATATTACCACTGGTTTATATACTATTTTCGTAGGTTATCGTTTATTAGAAGGTGATGGAACTATATTCTTTAATGGTGAACAACCAATTACATTTACTGTTGAATGATAATTAGCTTTGAAATGACATTATGTTGATTAAACGGTTTATGATAAACTAATACCATTATTAATTACTAAATTATCTGGAGTCTATGCAAAAAATAATTTTATCCGCTATCATAAGTTTTATGGTGTTTAATCCTTGTATCGCTGATGATATAAAGATACTACCAACTAAACCTTTACAATCTCCAGTGGAAAAACACCCAGCCCTTAAAAATACCATTGCTGGTTATATGGACGCTTGGAAAAAACAAGATTTTGATACAATGTATGCTTATGAAAGTTGGGAAAGTGGTAAACAGTTGAAGAAAGGTAGAGATTACCTTATGTCTTTTAGAAAGGATTTACAAATTCATACATGGAAAGTAACCAAAGTTAAACCTCTTGATAATAATGAATACAAAGTGTTAGTACTCATTTCCCATAATCCACCTAAACGGATGATGAAATTTATCAAAGAAGGTACAACTGTAAATTCAACGTTGAATCAATGGTGGAAAGAACAAGATGGTAAGTTTGTACATCTGTTAAACCTTGAACGGGAAAGAAATCTAGATTTATTACGTTCTCCACCTATGGAAAGCATTCCTTCAGTACCTAAATAGATTAACAAATACTGAGTTTTATAGTGAATTTCTTGAACTCAGTATTTATTATAATCTGAAGACCGCATATATATCGTAGGATGTAATGGATTTACGAATTACAACAAACAATATCTACATATATTACTAATGGTACTTCATATACCATTTCTCAGGATTCTAATAATCAAAATTTATTTTATGAAACGGTACTAGTTAATGGTAAACTAACCAAAGAATTTTCCGATGAAGATCATGTAGATATTATGGTTACTATTGTGTCAATAAAAGAAATTTTATCAATGGAAGAAATTAATTTTCTGTTGGCAATAGCGATAAGTCCACCGCCTGAAGTTGCGTTTTTGGAAAGTAACCTTAAAGATAACCTCACAGATGATACTAAATATTGGGAGAGTTTTCTAATTGAACAACAAGAGCCTGTTAATTTAATTAAAAATCAACCACAGCATATTAATGTTTTTAGCGGAAATGATATTATGAAAAAACTTGGTCTCGTAGATGCTGATAAAAATGTACCAAATAATATTTTGGAATACACCAATTGATATTTACATAGGTTATCAGCTTTCTGATGATACAGAACCAGTATTTAATACTACTCCAATAAGTCTTAAATATATCCAATAAATAGGTTTTTAATTAAACTACAGACCTGAAAGTTTTCAAAATCTGTCAGGTCTAAATAACCTAATTTCACCCTCCAAATATCTTTTGCTTGACAAAAAAATCCCCAAACTTTATAATCAAATTTGCACTTAGCTAGGGAGGAGCTCCCCGAAAAAGGTGGTAACCATAGAATACCATCTTGCTAAGTGTTTCCCCCTAAAAATTCTATAACTGCTATGGAGAGTCTATAAAATGACCACCCAAAATTTAATTATCCGTGGCTTCCACGGTACTACAATTCGTCAACGTTCTGATGGCTATTTAAATGCAACAGATATGTGCAAAGCCACTGGGAAAAAAATTAAAAATTATCGATGTAATAAAGCCACTCAAGAATTTCTTATAGCTTTGTCAAAAAAGCTTGAAATGCCCATAGAGTCTCAAAGGAAGAATTCTGCCCTTGACGGAAATAAAGGGCTATTGGAAATAACTCGTGGAGGAAATAGTGCTGGTACATGGATACATTCTAGGGTAGCTATTCATTTGGCTATTTGGTGTAGTCCTGAATTTGCTGTACTCGTGACTGATTGGGTCTATGAGTTACTAACCAAAGGCACAGTATCACTAAATCCTAATAAACCACACCAAGAAATTACCGGCAGTGGGCTTCGACAGTTAAATCCTAGATAAAATGTCAGATTATTCCAAAAAAATTAGACTAAAAATTAAGCGAAACGTTGGGTTAAAATATCTTCGAGACCCAATGCTCCTGCAATAATACCCAATGCAACCGCAGGAACTACGCCTGT
>JASFYV010000058.1:0-9390 GCA_045046925.1 Candidatus Marithrix sp.
TCTTCAAATACACCTAAATTCATTCTAGTATATTTTTTATCTACAATAATATTACCAGCCAAATTACCTCCAGTTAATTGGCCACCACGATAGTCTATATTAGTTATTGTACCTTGGTTTTTAATATAGCCAGTTACTATGCCACCATCAAGTATTGCACCTTCTGATACGGTGATGTTTGATAATATACCTTGATTGTTAATATTACCAGTTAGGGTCGCATTGGCAATAACAGCCTTTTCATTAATTGTAGCATCAGTAATAGTTACTCCATCATAAGAATGAATACCAAAGATTTCGCCAGTTGTTGGAAGTTGTATACCTGATGATGTAACCGTTGTTATTATCTCTGAAGTTTCTGAACTATCTAAATCTTCATTCACTTCATTAATAGTTATTTCATCTAATATTTTAACTTCTGGAATATTTGGTTGTCCAGCTATTAAGGTGGATTCTTCAATTTCAGAGTCAATATTTGTTAGAATCTGCTCTTCTGTTAAAGTTTGTTCCTCAGTTTCAGAATTAGGTTCTATTGGTTCTTCAACTTCAGTATTAGGTTCTAATGTTTCCATGTCTGGTTCAACAATTTCTGTTTCAGAAGTTGTTGGGGTAGATTCAGTTGGGAATGGATTGGTGATTTCCACTGCTCCTTTGCCAAAACTGATACTTGCAATGTTTTTGCTGTCTAGGCCAGTGATTTCTTTAATGAAAGTTCCATCACCTTTGTAGACTTGTACTTGAGTTCCAGCGGTATCACCGATGATGATTTCATCAACACCGTCTTTGTCAAGGTCGCCAACTGTGATTTCAACACCTTTTTTATTGGAGAAGTTTGGCCGAATTTCGGCTTTTAGTTCACCGTTTAGGCTGTAAACTTGTACCCAGTTGGTTTTGCTGGCAGTGCCGACAATTATTTCTGGAGTTCCATCACCGTCTATATCACCAACTGCAACATTGACTCCGTAGGTTTTACCTTTGGAATTGACTGGTTTACCTTTATCATCATCTTTCTCAGGCTTATTTCCCTTAGAAGAATTGTCTTTTTCTGGTTTATTACTTTTGGAGGAGTTATCTTTTTCAGGCTTACCTTTAGAGGAATTATCTTTCTCTGGTTTGCCATTGGAGGAGTTACCTTTGTCTGATTTATTAGCTTTATCATTGGATGATTTGCCTTTTCCAGCACGGGTGCGAGTATCGCTATCTTGGAATACGGTAAAGGTGTTTATTTCTGTACCATCAACCTTGTAAATAGCTACTTGATTGCCTTTTAAGTTACCAGCAATAATTTCAACGATACCGTCATTGTCAATGTCTTTGGTAACGATGCTTAGTTCGGTATTTTTGCCTAGACTGTCGATGTTGACCGTATTAAGCAATTTACCATCGTAAGCATAGATAGAGACGTTGTTGGTGTTGGCGGCTTTAGAAGTGACTAAAATTTCTGGTGTAATATCATCATTGGTGTTGCCAACTGCAATATCGCCTTCTTGGTTAATGGAGAAAGATTTAATTAGATCACCATTTAATTTGTAGATTTTGATTTGTTTGCCCACGTTAATAACAACTTCATCTTCTCCATCATCATCAAAGTCGGCAGTGGCCACATTAATGTTATTGCCAGAAGTGCCAGTTTCAATACGAGTAATTAATTCACCGTTTTCATCTCGGATAACTACTTCATTATGGCCAGTTTCTTTGGCTATGATAATTCTTGGATTGAAACGCATTTGTAAAGCAAGTGTAGCAGCTTCTTCTAAGCCTTTTGATTTAAGAGTATCGTTTAGGAATGGTAAAAGTTCTTCACGATATTCTGTGGTAATGGCAACTAAGTTTCCTAAAACTATCATTGCTTGTTTGTCATCATCAAGTTTGGTATAGGCTTCATACAAGGATAGATATGTATGTGAAAAGTCATAGAAGCTTGCAGATTTTACTTGGGCAACTTCCAAATAAGGTAATGCACTTGCAGGATCGCTAGGACGATAAGCACCAGTGGTAAAGTTTGTGAAATCCATTAGTAAATTATTACCTAATGCTTGGTTGGCATAGATGGCAAGTGGGGAGTCGGGATATTGGTCAACAAGTTGTTGTAAGCGTTGGATTCCATCAGTTAAATGGCCACCACCTTCAAACAAGAGAAAATAGCAAGTATTGGTGCTATCCAATATTAAACTTGCTGCTTGTTGTTCTTCTGTTGAATTAAGCACTGTTAGAGTTAAGGTATTGGAGGATTGTCCCCAAGTGTTGGCAGTTATGTTATAAACTCCCGGATTTGGAAATGTCCATTTACCTCTACTACCACAGAAAAGTTTTACTTCCTGTCTTAATATTTCTTCAGGAGCAAAAGTTTTGGTTGGTTCTAAGTGGTCGCTTAAAATCCATGCTCTGAACTGTTGGTCATTAACCATGTATTTAACATCGTAATATTCCGGCAACAAATGCTGTGGAAGTTCAGTGGATGCAGATGAATCATTTTTGAGTGAAACATATAGTACAACTGGTTCACCCAATACATACCCTGTTTTATCTACGGACAGTTCTAAAACAAATGCGTTGGCTTGTTGTAGAGTAAATAATGACCATAAAATAGTTGCAAAATAATATCTAAATTTATACATAACATGTTCTCCTTATATTATGGTTGTTGGGATAATAAATTAACTGGAGTACTCCTATCATGACACATAGTTTCGAGAGTATGCTCATATTGAGTGTTTGGCATTATTCTATCTAATGGATGAGAATAAAAATGATTAAGTGATTTTGTATTCCATTCATAAACCCAATCTTTATTCATGCTACCTTGATTCATAATAGTTGCTCCTTCACGAAAATCAGCACCACGAGAATCATTACTATCTCGGTGCACAAGATTCAACGCATGACCAAGTTCATGAGCGGTATTATACAAATATTTTTGTTCAGAGTTATTCATATTTAGCACATTAGTCTCATTTATTGTGTCAAGAAAAACAGCAGCTCCATCTCGTCCTTTTCCATCTTGAGTAATAATTGAAGTCTCAAACATTACTCCCGAATCATTACTTTTATTACTGGATAGGAAAAATAAATTGACAGTGTCTTGATTTTCCTTTACTCCTTTAATCATCATGAGTTGGTGTAATTCATCATTTGCAAATGATTTTCCTTTTCTATCTCCTTCACGTGGATCATCAAATGTTTCCTTACTTTCATTTAAATCAATACCTACTTCTGATAAATCAATACCTACTTCTGAATAAATATTATCCAAAGTTTTTTCAGTACCTGTTGTATCTTTTGCACTTAGAGTAGGCCAAGTATTATCATTAACTCCATCCATTAGCCGCATGTCCAAATTGATCATGATTCTATCTATATCCTTTTTTAGTGCTGTGATAAGTTTATCAACAAATTCTATTGATTCATCTTCTGATTTATCTTCAGAAAGATAGTTATTTGGAAGAAAACATGTCTTTGTTGCATTTCCTGCCGCATCTTTTTCTATTACATAACCAGATACTAAATCTTTCTCAAACCCTTTTTGCATGAAATCAGATACTGAATTGGAAAAATCTAGTGACGAATCAAAAAAAGCTGGTGTATTCTGTTGGGACAATGTTATTTCTTTACGGTAAAAGAATTCATAAATTTTTACATTAAAAATCAGAGCTTCAAGACGTGTAATTGGTTCGTTTGGAAGAAATTTACCATCTTGATCTTGTTCAAGAACTTTCACTGTATTCACAGGATTAGACGATACGTTGTAATATGGATTAATCCTATATAATGCTTCCAACTTTAAAATATCATCTTTGATTAAAATATCATCTTTGAATTGTGAATTTGCTATATCAATAAATTGGCTTTTAATCTTATTTGTATATACTGTTTCTTTAGGAAGTAATTTACGTAATTTTCGTCCAAAGTTTTTTTCTATACCTTGAACCAATTTATTGACATAAGATTTTCGTGTTACTGGATCAAAAGCTTCAATAGAAAGATCATCACAATTTGCAATATTTTTTGTGATTGTTAAACTTACACTATTCCATAGTCCTGTAGTATCATAAGCAATAATAGTAATAATATTTTCACCACTCTGTAATACAATATCTTGATTCCAAGAAGTCGTACCATCAACCATAGTCATAGCTGTAGTATCACCACTACCACCTCTATTATTTTCCCAAATAACTTGTTCAACTTCAATATTATCAGTTGCAGTTCCACTAATATTAATGGTTTCTTCAAGGGTTATGTTATCAGTAGGACTAGATATAGAAATAGTTGGAGGTGTAGTATCGGATGGTGGTTGTGGAACTGTAGTATCACCATCTGAGTTATTATTATCTACAGTGGGATTGGTATTTCCAACTGTAGCTGTTGAATTATTATTTATGCCATTTACTTCTACACTTGATAAAGAAAATGATCCAGTATAACTTTTGTAATTTTCAGCAGCATCTTCAACAAAATAAAAATATTCATAATCTCCAATACTCCAATTCAAAGTTGAAACACTGTAATATTTTTCAGCCTCAGTTCCATTAACATCCCATTTTTCCCAATTTATGGGATCAGGATCAATAACACCATTTGCGTCTGCATCTGTGTGTATTTGAAAAGTTAGTTTTGACAAATTAGTATCATCTTCACCTACTAAATTACAAGAAATAGTATCTCCAACATCATAGCTAGAACCTATACCAGATATTTTACCCCAAGGTTCAGTGGTATCTTGAGTTGCAGATTGTGAACCCACAGTAACAGTAAAACCTTGTGAACCCACAGTAACAGTAAAACCTTGTGTATCACAATCATTCGTAACTGTTTTATTAACAACACTACATACCTTAAATGTTGGTTGAAAAGTTCCAGTTATACTATTTGGTATATTTACCAATCTTATTGAACCAGCACATGTATTTCCAAAAACATTTCCAATACCAATAGCATTTTGATGACCACCACTAAACATACTAACCATCCAAATTTCTTTATTTTCCCAATCTTTGGGACCAGCACAGTACTGAGAATTAGCATTCCAGTTAATCAATATATCCGTTGAACTTGGATTATTTATTGTTACAGTATCAGAAAGCGTCAATTGTAATGCCATTGCAATCGGCAAATAAAACAAAACCAATAAACCTACCAAATATTTAATACTCTTCATAATTAAAATACCTATATAAGTTTTAAGTTAATTCATTATTTCCATACAGGAATAACGTCAAACACCAACCAAATAATTTTTTAACCTCCTTATTTTGAATCAGAAATTTGAGATATTACGAATAGAAAAGATAGAAAATACAGACTGAATGTTAAATTTCATATAATCTCCTACTACGTATTTAGTCAAAATATGTATTTCAAAAAGTTTTAATTAAATTACAAATTATACACCTATAAAGTATAGATAAAAAGATAGAAAACTACAAATATTTCTCATAATTATAAATCCTTATGTTAAATTGTAATTACCCACCATATTCTATTGAACAAGATTATGCAAGATTTAAAGATATACAGGATTTTAAGACATTAAATTTAAAATGATTATTTTAATCCTGCCTATCATTTAATCATGTACAATCTTGTTCTAAAACTAATAAATATTTATATAAATCACAGTTCCCAAATAGAAACCCAACTACGATAAAAATATCAATAGTCCTCCTATTAAGTTATTAAAAAATTGGTAACTACCTAGTATTCCACGTATAGTATTTTTTATTTATATCAAAGTATATAACACGCTAGTCCCCTCCTTATTTAATGAAGAAGCTCAGAAAAAAATAACTAACTCATGATAAAATAATTATTCTATTGACCATTTGCTTATATTTTAAGATAAGCGTATAAGCAACCATGAAATATTTGATTATTATATTTATAACAATTATAATTATATTAGGCTTGGTAGGACTAAATTTTTATTTAAAACAAAAACCTATCTATATTGCATTTATTGGCCCTATGTCTGGGAATGGAGCTGCTGCTGGTAAATTAATGACTCAAGCAATCCAAATGCAACTAGATAAAGTCAATGCCAAAGGAGGAGTAAATGGTCGGCAAATTTTACTAAATAGCTTCGATGATAAAAATGATAAAACTCAAGCTAAACAACAAGCATTAGCTATTGTTGAACAAAATAAAGCGATTGCAGTAATTGGTCATTGGTACAGTTCTGCTTCTATTAGTGGAGGAGAAATTTATAAACAATATAAAATCCCAGCCATTAGCCCAGGTTCTACCAATGTCAATGTAACTCTAAATAATGATTGGTATTTTAGGACTATTTTTAACGCCAAATCATCCGGTCAATTCCTCGCTAATTATGTTAAAAAAGTTTTTAAACAAGATAATGTAATAATCATCCAAGAAGAAGCTGCTTATGGGGCTTATTTAGCCGATGTATTTGCAGAAACTACTATCCAAATGGATGGTAAAGTTAATTATAGATGGGAATTCGATAGTGCTGATGCTAATTTAGATAAAGTTCTTGCTCAAATAATTAATTGTTTAAAAACTAAATCAGATGCTGGGGTAATTTTTCTTGCTGTCCAAGCTGTAGAAGGAATTAAATTAGTAAAGCTAATGAAAGAAGCTGGGATAACTAATCGAATTATTAGTGAGACTAGCTTTTCAGAAAAGACTTTTATCCATGGTTTTAATAAATTTCCCATAGAAAAAACTAATCCTGGATATTATACCAATAATATTTATGTAGCCACTCCATTAATTTTTGATACTGCTAATAAAAAAGCCCAACAATTTCGAGAACAATATCAAACTACTTATCATGAAGAACCTGATTGGGCTGGAGCTTATGCTACTGATTCGACTTTAACTTTATTACATGCAATTGAAGCGACTAATGTTAATGGCCAAAATATAGTAGAAGATAGGCAAAAAATTCGAGACTATCTGGCTAGTATGAATGATATTAATAAAGCTATCAGAGGGCTTACTGGTTTTAATTATTTTGATGAGAATGGCGATTCGATGAAACCTGTTTCTATCGGAGTCTTCCGAAATGGCAGCATTATTTCCGCTTCAACTCAGTTGCAAGATGTACCATATGTTAATCAATTACCTGATTTAGAAACTGAAATTGCCAAAGATAGAATTGCTTTGATTGGCAATAAATATATGTATAAAACCAATGTGGTATATGTTGGGATTGAGCTAAATGAGATAAGTGAACTTAATACCAATAATTTGACTTATACCATGGATTTTTACTTGTGGTTTCGGTTTCAAGGTAATTTAGATACTCAAAATATTGAATTTGTGAATGCAGTTGATCCAATTGAATTAGGAGAACCAATTATTGAAAAACTTGGAGATCAAACTAATCATTTATATCATGTACAAGGTAAATTTAAAAGTCAGTTTTTTACCGATTATTATGCTTATCAACAATATGAACTAGGTATGAGTTTTCACCATAATGATTTGACTAGTAATAATTTAATTTATGTTACTGACGTGTTAGGCATGGGAATAACCAATCAATCTTTACTCGATAAAATTCAACAAGCTCAAATTTTGGAAATGGCATCAGAATGGAAAATTAAAAATATTCGATTTTTTCAAGATAATATTCATAAAAGCTCTCTTGGCAGTTTAAAATACTTAAATATGCCAAACCAACAGATTGAATTTTCTAAGTTTAATATCTCTTTAACTATAAAAAATAGCCAATTTACTTTACGTGGTCGTATACCATTTTATAATTCAATTAAGTTAGCTGTAATCAGTTTTATTGCCTTATTAATATTACTCCAAGCTGAAAAGAAATTTGTCAAACTATTCAAGTATATCTGGTTGTTACAAGTTACATGTACACTCATATTATTGCTAGTCAGTGAAATAATCTTATTAGAATTATTGGCATTTGGAACAAACGGTCATCTACGTTATATAATTTTGGTATTTGACGTATTATGGTGGCTTACACCAGCTTTTTTAATTAATTTAATTATCAAACATTTTGTTTGGGGACCTTTAGAAGATCGTACTAGTCAACCAGTTCCAACCGTAGTAAGAGTTTTTATTGCTTTCATAGTTTACATGTTAGCATTTTTTGGAATTGTAGCTTTTGTTTATGATCAAGCACTTACTAGCTTATTAGCAACTTCTGGAGTAATTGCTATGATTATTGGTTTGGCAATTCAAATTAATATTTCTAACATTTTCTCTGGAATAGTTATCAATGTAGAACGACCATTTCGAGTTAATGATGGAATAAAAATTCAGTTGGGCAGAGTTTTTCATGAAGGTAGAGTGGTTGATATTACTTGGCGAACTACTCGATTATTAACTGATGAAGGTTATGTATTAAGTGTTCCCAATAGCGTTGCTTCAGAAGCAGTGATTCATAATTATAATTATACAGAAAAACTTTGCCAATCTTCAATTAATATCCGAATTGATTATGCTCATCCTCCTGAACGAGTAGAGAAAATCTTATTAGATGCAACTTTATCAACTGATGATGTATTAAAAGAACCTCATCCTACTTGTCGTTTTAAAAAGTTTGTTGATTGGGCAGCAGAATACACTATATTTTTTTATGTTAATGATTATGGTAAAAAAATATCTTGTAACGAAGCTGTATTTAAACGAGTTTGGATTCATTTAAATCGAGCTGGAATTGTGCCGCCAGTAGTTCGCCAAGAAGTGCAAACTTTTCAAGGCATAAAATCTAGAAGATTAGATGAAGCCAGTAAACCAATAGCATTATTGCATGAGATGGATATATTTTTACCATTTTCAGAAGAAATTAAAACCTATCTTAGTGAACGAATGCGACAACATAGATTTTCTGAAGGAGAAACTGTAGTTAAACAAGGTGATGATGGTAATTCCTTATTTGTAATTGTGGAAGGAGTTGTAGTAGTACAAGTAGCATTAGAAGATGATAAAGTTATTGATGTTGCTCGTTTAGGGGCTGGAAATTTCTTTGGAGAAATGGCATTATTCACTGGTCAAAAAAGAACTGCTACTATTCTTACCATGACTGAGACAATATTATTAGAAATAATTAAAGATGATATTGTTCCATTAATTAGTGAACAACCAGAAGTAGCTAAATTAATTAGTAAAGTATTAACTCAACGTAAGATAAAAACTCAATCCCAATTGAACTCAACTCCTTCAGAAAAAGATGTAATTTATAGAGAAATGTTAGATGGAGTTGGAGATTTTTTTGGGCTAGATAACTATTGTGATTAGCCATTATTAAGGGCGAATACAGGTTCGCCCCTACATAAATATTGTGTAGGGGCAGACCTGTGTGTCTGGGCAGTGGGCTTCGACAGTTAAATCCTAGATAAAATGTCAGATTATTCCAAAGAAATTAGACTAAAAATTAAGCGAAACGTTGGGTTAAAATAT
>JASFYV010000059.1:0-14797 GCA_045046925.1 Candidatus Marithrix sp.
ACTAGAAATATTGACCAATCCCATGCAGAAGATTTGCGAATTCGTTTATCAACATTTGCTGAAGATTGGGATGAAATGAGTATTTATGACGATTATGAAACCAATAAACCCAATCTATAAGCTTTATAAAAGTTAGTTTAAATTATAGAAGTATAAAATTTATTTTGTTAAAAAAACCATGCAGAAAACTATAAAAATTGCGTTGGCTTCATCTGAGTCGTGTAGGGTCGGTGCAATTCAATGAAACCGACCAAAATCCAATCAACAATTTATGTGTTTATTTATATCGTAATGGTTGGTTACTACACCGACCCTACATAGCTACCCAGCTACATAACTATCTTCCAATAGTTTAGCCTGAGCTGCGGCCAAGCGAGCAATAGGAACTCGTGGTGAAGAACAAGATACATAGTCTAAACCAATGTGATTACAGAAATGAATGGAATCCGGATGGCCACCTTGCTCACCACAAATACCAACTCGTAGACCAGGACGACTCTTGCGACCCCATTCTACTGTCATCTTCATCAATTGACCTACACCTTCCACATCTAAAACTTCAAATGGATTATCGTGTAAAATACCAGTCTCATTATATAATGGTAAGAATTTATTTTCCGCATCTTCCCGTGAGAATGAGAATGTGGCCTGAGATAAATCATTAGTTCCAAAGGAGAAAAATTCAGCAACTTTAGCCAGTTGAGCTGATCTCATACAAGCTCGAACTACTTCAATCATAGTTCCAAACTCAAATTTAAGTTCAATCCCATGTTCTTGTTCAACTTCTTTTTTAGTAATCTCTACTATCTCTTTTACTCGCTTTAATTCTTTGGAAGTAACAACTTGCGGTATCATAATTTCTGGGTTGACTGGTAAACCTTCTTTCATACATTCAGCGGTAGCTTCCAAAACTGCCCGAATTTGCATAGTATAAATTTCTGGATAAGTGATTCCTAATCGCACTCCTCGATGGCCAAGCATTGGATTTACTTCATATAATTCTCGAACTTTTTGTAGCATTCTTTCTTTTTTGGCGATAACTTCATTTACCATTTCTTCGCTCATTTCATCAAATGGTGATGGCAATGGAGTTGGTAAATTAGCCGGATTATTTTGACTTAAACGGATACTACTTAGTAAATTGGCAACTCCTTTTACTGTTCCCCGCAATTGATAGAGGTTTTTTAACTCATCATGCAATTGGGCTTCAGTTGGTAAAAATTCATGTAAAGGTGGGTCTAACAACCGTACAGTAACTGGGCGAGGAGCCATAGTGGTAAATAGTGCTTTAAAATCGCTGCGTTGAATAGGCAATAATTTACTCAATGCTACTTCTCGAGCTTCCTTATTATTGGCTAAAATCATTTCTACTACAATAGGTAAACGATCCACATCATTAAACATCCGTTCAGTTCGGCACAAACCGATTCCCATTGCACCATATTCAATAGCTTTTTCAGCAGCTTCTGGAGTATCTGCATTAGCCATAACTTTTAAACGAGCAACCTCATCAGCCCAACTCAATAATACTTTTAATTCTTCTGAGAATTCTGGCTCAATAGTATCGAGTTCACCCAGGTAAACGTTACCAGTGCTACCGTCAATAGTGATAATATCACCTTCCAATAAAACTCGTTCCCCAATCATAGCTCGACGTTCTTTAGTATCGACCCGAATCCCTTCTGCTCCAGCTACACAAGCTTTACCCATACCACGTGCTACTACTGCTGCATGTGAAGTTTTACCACCTCTGCTAGTTAATATGCCTTGAGATTTGAAAAATCCATGAATATCTTCTGGTTTAGTTTCTTCCCGCACTAAAATTACTTTTTCACCAGCTAGGCCTAATAATTCAGCTTTGTCAGCATCAAATATACATTTACCACTAGCAGCTCCTGGAGAAGCTGATAAACCTTGAGCTAATGGTATAGCCCGATTGTTTGGGTTTAAACGTGGATGAAGTAATTGTTCCAAATCATCAGGATTTACTCGCAATAAAGCTTGATTTTTATCGATTAAACCTTCCTTAACCATTTCTATCGAAGAACGCACCATACCAACTGCATTCATCTTACCATTACGGGTTTGCAAACAATATAAAATACCTTTTTCAATAGTATATTCATAATCTTGCACTTCATGATAATGATTTTCTAACTTATTTCGCAATTCTACCAATTCTTGATACAATCGTGGCATTTCATTTTGCATTTTATGGATTGGCTTTGGAGTACGGATACCAGCTACTACATCTTCGCCTTGAGCATTAATCAGGTATTCACCATACATCTCATTTTCGCCAGTTCCCGGATTGCGAGTAAAACCAACTCCAGTTGCACAGTCATTGCCCATGTTGCCAAATACCATTGATACCACATTGACCGCAGTACCATCAGCCATATCTTTGGTAATATTGAATTCTCGCCGATAATCTACTGCACGTTTACCAGACCAAGAATTAAATACGGCTTGAATAGCAATTTCTAACTGCTCATAAACATCTTCTGGGAAAGGTTTACCAGTTTGCTCATGTACAACTTGTAGGAATAATGCACTAATTTCTTTTAGTTCAGCAACTCCTAAATCAACATCAGCTTTAACGTGAGCATTTTTCTTAATTGCTGCAAAATGTGCATCAAAATGTTCGTCATCAATATTTAATGCAACCTTGCCAAATAATTGAATAAAACGCCGATACGCATCGTAAGCAAATCGCTCATCATTAGTCTGTTTAATTAAACCACTTAAAGTTTTAGAATTCAGACCTAAATTTAAAATAGTGTCCATCATTCCTGGCATTGACATAGCAGAACCGGAACGCACGGATACTAATAATGGATTATCGATTCCACCAAATTGCTTGCCACTATCAGTTTCAACTGCTTGCATATGCTGTTTTACACTATCCATCACTCCGGCTGGTAAAACACCTTGTTTGAGATATTGTAAACAAGTCGCAGTGGTAATTACGAAACCTGGCGGTACATTAAGCCCAATCTGAGTCATTTCGCATAAGTTAGCCCCTTTACCACCTAATAGAAGTTTATTCTTTCCATCCCCTTCTTTATAGGAATAAATATGTTTGTCTGTCATGAAAAACTCCTGTGAAAATTATATAATGGTTATATTCTAAGCATAATTTGCTTGTTATTTAATAATAACATATTAGTCCCTTCCTTATTTTAAAGGGATCAGAGGAGATTGTATTTAATTCATTACATTCTACGTGAAATCCTTATATTAATAGGTTACGCAGATATCTTTTATAGCATTTACCAATTTAGTAAAGGTATAAACTATCTCTTATTTCTTTCCTAGCCTAGGGTTCAATGCTATTAAGGGCAACCATAAATGCCCCTACACAACATGATAATTTGTAGGGGTAATCCCTTGTGGTTACCCTAATCAATTTCTTAATGGCATTGTTCCTAACTTGTGGATATGGAAGGTATACAAACGGGGAATGCTATATCAACAAAGATCAAGTATATTTAATTTTTGCTTTACGAATTTCAGTTTTTCCAACTTTAATTAAATGTACGATTGGAATTCCAGATGGACAAGAAAAAGTACAAGCTCCACATTCAACACAATCCATTGCATTATATTTTGCCATTTGCTCATACCATCTAACTTTTGCCAATTTCGCTAAATGAGAAGGATTTAAAAAATGGGGGCATGCCTCCACACAACGACCACAACGGATACAAGAATATTCTTCTGGTTTACCAGTTTCAGTTGCAGTAAAAGCTAATATCCCAGAGCTACCTTTTAAAATAGGCACATCTAAACTAGAAAGTGACATCCCCATCATTGGTCCACCCATAATTACTTCACGAGTAGTTTCTTTTAAACCTCCACAAAAACGTAATACCTCACGTATTGGAGTTCCTAATGGTACAATTAAATTAGCTGGTTGACTAATTCCTGGTCCAGATACAGTAACAATACGTTCAATAAGTGGCATACCAGTCAGAAAATAATCAGCAACAGCGACGACAGTTCCAACATTATTAACAGTTATACCAATATCTCGTGGTAAACGTCCAGCAGGAACTTCTATGCCAAATAATGACTTTATTAGCATTTTTTCTGCTCCTTGCGGATATTTTACTCGTAACGCTACTACTTTAATTTTTGGATATGGTTTTATATGAGAATTTAAAATTTTAATAGCATTGGCTTTATTAGATTCTACTCCTATGGTTGCTAATTCTGCTCCAATTTTATTACGAATAATTTCCACACCTTGTAATACGGTTTCTGGCCGTTCTAACATTAATCTATGATCATTGGTTAGATATGGTTCGCATTCAGCTCCATTAATAACTAAATGTTTAATGTGTATATTTTCTGGTACTGAATATTTAACATGCGATGGAAATGCTGCTCCACCCAAACCAACAATCCCAGCTTGTTGAACCTGGTTAATAAATTCTTCATTGGATAAACTTTCCCAATCTATGGCTGGCTTAGATTCAAAACGTTGAGTAGCATATGGATCAGCTTCAATTTCTATTGCTGATTGTAATTTTCCACCAGGATAATGACGGGGAGCTATTGCTCTTACCCAACCAGTTATGGGACTATGTAATGAAGTAGAAACAAATGCACCAGGTTTAGCAATTAATTGTCCACGTTGTACCCGTTCGCCAATTTTAACAATGGCACGAGCAGGAGCTCCTAAATGTTGTCCAAGCGGTAAAATATAATGGCTATAAAAAGGTATCCTTTGAATAGATAAATGTACTGTTTGTTCGGTATGATCACCAGGATGAACGCCATGAGCGAAATTTCGCCTAAAGATTGGCAGAGACTTCATGTTTTTGGTTTCCTTTCTAATCTATGAGAATATATCAATATATATGGCCTCAATTTAACATTTTTTATTAGCATAAATTTTGCCATAATGTTTACCCACGGTGCAAGTGTAATTTTAGAATTGATAATTTTTTTAATATTGGAAGTTATTATGACAAATGTTGAAAAACTAAAAAATAGCAATGAATGTCAAGGTTGTGACTTAAGTGAAATGGATTTTAATAATGCAACTTTAAAAGATGCCAATTTACGAGGTGCTGACTTAAGTCGTTCTTTTTTATTCGGAGCTAATTTAAGTGGAGCTGATTTACGTTGTGCTGATTTAAATAGTGCTGATTTAAATAGTGCTGATCTAAGAAAAGCTGATTTAAGAGAAGCTGACTTAAGCGGTGCTGACTTAAGTGAAGCTGATTTGAGTGAAGCTAATTTGCAAGGTGCAACATTAATTGGAACTGATTTAAGATGGGCGGATTTATATGAAACCAATCTTAGTGAAACTAATTTAATAAAAAGTAATTTAAGTGGAGCTGATTTAACCGAATCAAATTTAACTAATGCAAATTTAACCGATGCAAATTTAAGCCGAGCTGATTTAACCAATACTAATTTAACTAATACTAATTTAACTAATGCAATTACAATAGATACTATTGGCTGTCTTATAAATAAGTCATAGCAAAGGAATATGTACAATTCCTAACGAAATTTAACTAAGGAGCAATAACTTTAAAAAAGAATTATATATAGTATTTCTCTCTATACTTCCCCTGTCTCATCCTAAGCTATTTAATAGGGTAACCACAAGGGATTACCCCTACAAATCATAATATTATGTAGGGGCAGTTGCCCTTAATGACATTGATCCTAGGCTAGGAGGGGAACTATGGGTAGTTAGGTTTCACTGTTTTATTGACAAATATCAAACCTATAATTATAAATAATAACGAAATAATCACTATCAATTTATTACCAAATTTAATATAAGGAGTAGTGCCTTGATATGGCTGAACTTCGGCTCTCAATGCAGTTATTTTAAATTGAGGAGCTTGAGCAATTATTTCTCCTTTATTATTGATAATAGCTGAAATTCCCGTATTAGTCGCTCGCAATAAATAACGCCCTGTTTCTGAAGCTCGCATTCTAGCAATTTCTAAATGTTGATGCGGAGCAATCGAATCCCCAAACCAAGCGTCATTACTAACGTTTACTAAAAATTTTGCTGCTGGTAAACTATTGCGAACTAAATCTCCAAAAGCATCTTCATAACAAATAGATATTCCTACATCATGACCAACACTAGTTAAAGGAGTTTGGTTAGTTGTACCTGCTGAAAATTCTGACATAGGAATATTTAACAATCTTAGTAAATTGCCAAAGAAAGCTTGGAATGGAATATATTCTCCAAATGGAACTAAATGATTTTTATAGTAGAAACTTGGTTTATCGGTAAAGCTCATAACTGTATTATAATAACTGCCATCAGAATTCATAGTTGGAACTCCAATTAAAAAATCTGTTTTATATTCAACATGTTCTAGCATTAGTTCATCTAAAAAACCAGGGGCATAACTTGGTATTTCATGATAAAACAATGGAATAGCTGTTTCTGGCCAAATGATTAAATCAGCATCACGGTGTAATTGGCTTGCTTCTAAATATCGTTGCATGCTGGGTAATTGAAAACCAGATAACCATTTGAATTCTTGTGGTATATTACCTTGAATTAAAGCCACTTTGAATGGTTTATCTATAGGTTTAGTCCAGTTTATTTCCAGTAAGCTACCAATCCCCAAACTTATCAGAATCATAATAGATATTACTTCTCGTGTTAAGCGTTTGAAATTAAAACTATAAATTAATAAAACTGCTATTAATACTGTTATCCAACTAACCCCATAAACTCCCAATAACGGAGCGAAATTATTTAAAGGTGAATCGATTTGACTATAGCCAATACTTAACCAAGGAAAACCAGTAAATAACCAACCTCGTAACCATTCCATCAAAGTCCAAGCTGCTGGTAATAAAATTAAATTATTTTTTGGGAAAAAACGGATCAATAACCAACCTAATAAAGCTGGATATAATGCTATAGTTATCACAAAAGTTAAGGTTAATAAAATTGCCCCTATCATTGGCAAACCGCCAAACTGATAAAAACTGATATGTACCCATGACACACCTACCCCAAACATTCCAATTCCATATAAAAATCCACGCCAACAAGCTCGTCTAGGCGTAACATTTTGCCATAACAATGATAGAATTACTATAGATAATATTGCAATTATAGCTATGGAATAAGGAGCGAATGCTAATGGTAAGACGCTACCACTAAAAAGAGCAAGAACATCACCTGACTTTTTATTATATTTCATACATTTTATTGGAATAGTATTTTTAATATTTTTGTTTAAGAAATTAAATTATTTGAGTTTTTATAAAAATAACCACAATAGATAAATATTATTTACCAAGAAGATAACCAAACAAATACTATTGTACAGTCTAAAACCCTAAATTGGAAACGGAACATATTCTGCAACATTATTGTAAAATATATTCTTTAGAAGGTTTAGCAAAATATATAGCATTTCCCAATTTAGTGAAGTATAACCACCCCTAGCTTCACTTCTAATTTAGGAAGGAATGGGGGAAGTATACGAACGGAAAATGCTATATCTTAATCCCCAAATTAGGAATACAGATAATGCAAAATTCAAAAAAATGTGATGGAGTAATCCATTTTGGCAATGTAGACTGGTGGTATCATAATCGTGGCCATGCTTCGGTGCGAATGGCTACTCGTATTGCGAAGCACGTTCCTACAGTGTGGATTAATAGCATTGGAATGCGAATGCCAGTTCCTGGTAAAACTGAAATTGCTTGGTCAAGATATTGGCGAAAAATAAAAAGTTTAACTAAAGGATTAAAACGTGATCCAGTTTCTGGCATGTATATTTATAGTCCTATTTTTATTCCTCGTTATTCTCCAACTATGTTACAGGTTAATGGTTGGTTACTGGCTTTCCAAGTAAAAATTGTGTGTTGGCGATTAAAAATTAAACAGCCTTCAGCATTAGTTTCGATGCCAACTATGACTCCAGCCGTTAAACGTGGTAAATGGGTCAAAGTAGTTTCGGATCGTTGTGATGATTTTAGTACCTTACCAGAAGCTGATAAAGAACAAATTGCCGCATTAGAAAAACAATTATTAGAAATTTCAGATGCAGCAGCATACGTGCATGAAGGTTTAATGGAACGTGAGCAAAAATCAGTTAAGAAAGCAGTATTGATAGGGCATGGAGTTGATTTTGATCAGTTTGTTGCAGCTCGTCCAATAGAAGGTCAACGGATTGCAATACCTAAATCTATGCTGGATTTACCTAAGCCAATAGTTGGTTTTTACGGTGGTATGGATGAGTATCGGATGGATTCAGAGTTAATGGTTAAAATTGCTCGGCATATAAATCCGGGAACTTTAGTATTGATCGGTCCTAAACAAATGGATTTATCTCAAATTTTAGCGGAAAAAAATACTAAACATATAGATCAAGTTTCACCAGAGGAATTGGCATCTCATGCTGCTCATTTTGACGTTGGAATCATTCCTTTTCTACAAAATGAATTTAATGCTATGTGTAATCCGACCAAGTTGAAAGAATATTTAGCCTTGGGTTATCCAACAGTAGTGATGACATTACCAGCTTTCCAAACCTATAACGATTTAATTTATAACGCAAATTCTCATGATGAATTTTTATCTTATATTGATAAAGCATTGCAAGAAAATGATCCTAGTTTGATTGAAGCTAGGAGACAAACAGTTGCTGGTAGTAGTTGGGATACTGTGGCAACTAAAGTAGCTAAATTATTGGCAGTTCCCTTATAAAATATACCTTTATACAATACCTTCGCCAATTAGATAGTTGTTTCGGGAATGGAACGAAGTGGATTTCCCGAAACTCTTATACTATATAGGTTTCAGGAAATCGTACCTCATTCTAGAAACAACGATTTTTGAGATTGGCGAAGGTATTGTTTATACAGATAAATATAATCAATTTATTTTAACTAAATGTAGATTGGGTAAACTTTAGAACCATTTTAATTGTGAATTAGTGAATTAAGAATGGTTTTGATTTCATTAATCATTAATTATTCACAAATTAAATAGGTTTTATTAAGTTTACTCAACCCCATTAAAATTATTCTATAAACTCGTCAAATACCATTTTTATTTCTAGGATATTCTTATGCTTACTATACCAAATTATATAATTACTAAACAGATTTATGAAAGTGTTAACTCATTAATTTATCGGGCAACTCAAACCATTGATAATAAATCAGTAATTCTTAAAATGTTGAAAGAAGACTATCCAACTAGTGATGAGTTAGTATTTTATCGTCAAGAATATGATATTATTGAATATTTATCTGAAATTGATGGTGTAATTGATGTTTATAGTCTTGAAAAACATCAAAATACCTTAGTAATGTGTCTAGAAGATTTTGGAGGAGAATCTTTAAAACAATGTTTAACTAAAAAACAATTCACCATTGAACAATTATTAGAAATCGCTATTCAAGCAACAGATATTTTAGAGCAAATTCATAAATATAATATTATTCATAAAGATATAAATTCTTCAAATTTAGTGTTTAATCCAGATATAAAAGTACTTAAATTTATTGATTTTGGGATTTCTACTCAATTATCCCAACAAATAATGAGCTTAAAAAATCCAGATGGTTTAGAAGGTACATTGGCTTATATGTCTCCAGAGCAAACTGGACGTATGAATAGAACTTTAGATTATCGGACTGATTTTTACTCATTAGGAGTAACTCTATATGAACTATTTACCCATCAATTACCATTTGATTCGTCAGATGCGATAGAACTAGTTCACTGTCATATTGCCAAACAACCAATTGCACCAACTGAATTACAAGATATACCTATAGCTATTTCTAATATCATAATGAAATTATTAGAAAAAATGGCAGAAGACCGATATCAAAGCACATGGGGATTAAAAATAGATTTACAAAATTGTCAACAACAACTAATTACAACTGGCAAAATAAATTCCTTTAAGTTAGGCCAACAAGATTTCTCTGATAAGTTTCAAATTCCTCAAAAACTCTATGGACGAAAACAAGAAACAAAGACTTTGCTAACTAATTTTGAACAAATGGTAAATCGGGCTTTGCTTCCTTCTACAAGTAGAATTAGTGAAATGATGTTAGTTGCTGGTCGTCCTGGAACTGGTAAATCTTTATTAATAACAGAGGCGTATAAACCAATTGCCAATTTTATTTCTGGTAAATTTAGTCAATTTCAAAAAAATACCCCTTATAGTGGGATTGTTAATGCTTTTGAGGAATTGGTACAACATTTACTAATGGAAGATGAAGAGCAAATTCAACAGTGGAAAAATAAGTTACTAGCTATTCTTGGTAAAAATGGCCAAATAATTGTTGATATAATTCCAGCGATAGAATTAATTATTGGTAAGCAAGCTGCTATTTCAGTAATGGAACCAATAGAATCTCAAAATCGTTTTAACCTAGTTTTTCAAAATTTTATTCAAGTATTTTGTGAGCCAACCAATCCTCTTATTCTATTTTTAGATGATTTACAATGGGCTGATTTAGCTAGTTTACAGCTATTAGAAATGATCATGATTTCACAGAAAACTAGTGCTATGTTTTTGATTGGTGCATTTCGAGATAATGAAGTAAATTCCGATCATCCTTTAATGGCGATGTTAGAAAATCTTTATAATGAACAAGTTACTGTTAATCAAATTAGCTTGACTAATATCCAACTTATAGATGTAAATCAATTAATTGCTGATATTTTACATCAAGATCAAAAAACCACATTTTCTTTAGCAGATTTAGTAATGCAAAAAACAGGTGGTAATCCATTTTTTGTTGACCAATTTTTACATACTTTATACGAAGAAAATTTGCTAAGTTTTATTCCTCCAAACGCAGATATGGAAGCAAGTTGGCAATGGAATATCGAGCAAATTGAGGCAATGGATATTACAGATAATGTAGTAGAATTAATGATTACTAAATTGAAAAAATTACCAATTAAATCTCAACAAATTTTATGTTTAGCTGCTTGTATGGGTAATTATTTTGATTTAAATATTTTATCAGCAATTTATACAAAAATATATGATTCTAATATTAAATTCACCTTTAAAGATATATTGCCAATCTTAACAGAAGGGTTTATTATTTCAGCATCTGAACCAGAGCCAAATAGTAAATCATCATTCATAATTAGTAATTTTCAATTTTTACATGATCGAGTTCAACAAGCTGCTTATACTCTAATTGTTGATAAAAGAAATGTCCATAGACAAATTGGATTATTGTTGTTAGAAAATAGTAATGATGATAATTTAGATAATCAAATATTTGATATTGTTGAACATTTAAACTTAGGATTAATAGAAAAACCAGAATTAAAAAATAAGGTTGCTAAATTAAACTTAATAGCTGGGCAAAAAGCTAAAAAAGCCACTGCCTATATAATAGCTGACCAATATTTAACCATCGGCGAAACAAATCTGGCTGGTAATTATTGGCAAGAACATTATGAGCTTGCTTTCAATTTATATTTAGAAAAGGCCGAGATTGAATATTTAAACGGAAATTTTGCTAATTCAAAGAATTCAATTGGGTTAGTATTACAACATGCTAAATCCCCAATCGAAAAGGTAAAAGCTTATAAATTATTAGTAGTTCAATATACTATGCAGGGTAAATATACTAAAGCGATTGAAGTCGGCCAAAAGGCTTTATCATGTTTAAATATTAACTTACCATCTGTAAATTTAACCACAGTTTTTGAACAAGAAATAGCAGCAGCCAAGCAAAATCTTGGGGATCGTGATATAAGTTCATTACTCCAGCAAGAAATAGTTACTGACCAGGAAATTTCTGTTACTACCAAGTTATTAAGATATATGGCAATACCTGCCTATTTCTTTAATCAAGAATTATGGTTTTTAATTACCATGAAAAATGTGAATCTTTGTTTAAAGCATGGCTATATATTAGAAACTCCTTCTATTTTATGTGCTTATGGTATAATTCTTGGTTCTGTATATAAAGAATATAAAATGGCTTACGAATTTGGTATGGTTGCCATTGATATAAGTAATAAATTCAATAATAATAAATGTCAAGCTTATACTATGACTAGTGGTTTTTTATTACCTTGGGTTAAACATATTAGCAATACTAAAGATATAAATATGGAAGCCCAACAAGCTGGATTGGAAACTGGAGATCTACAATATATGGGTTATCTAACTACCTTACAGATATTTAATAGTTTTTATCAAGGTCGTAGTCTTAAGCATATTCTATCAAAAATTTCAAAAGATTTAGCTTTTAATCGTAAAGCTAAAAACCAGTTTTCAATTGATTTATTGCTAGGTATTCAAATATTTATCTTTAATTTAACTGCTTTTACCGAAAGAAAAACTGATTTTTACAATGAAGATATGACTGAAGAGCAGTATCTAATAAAGCATGAAGAACATAAAAATATCTTATGTTATTATTTTATACTAAAATCTCAAGCATTGTATATCTATGGAAAACCTGCTGAATCTTTACAATATTCAATAAAAGCCAAAAAATTAATAAACTCTATTCTTGGAGTTGTTACCGTAGTTGATAATAATTTTTACCATTCTCTTAGTATGACAGCTCTTTATTTAGAAGCTTCCAAAGCTAAACAAGCAGAATACTGGAAACACTTACTAGAAAATCAACAACAAATGCAAATTTGGACTGGTAATTGTGCTGAAAATTTTCTCCATAAATATTTATTAGTTGCAGCTGAAATTGCTCGAATTATCGGTAACGATTCAGAAGCACTTGACTTATATTCCCAGGCAATGACTAATGCTAAAAATAATAAATTTGTGCAAGATGAAGCTTTGGCTAATGAGTTAATCGCCCAATTTTGGTTTGCAAAAGGCTATAATCAATATGCCAATACTCATCTACGTGAAGCTCATTACGCTTATCAAAAATGGAGAGCAACAGCCAAAGTTATAGATTTAGAGGAAAAATATCCACAGTTATTAGTCAATAAAACTTTAATTCCAACAAACTCTAATATTTCAGTCTTGACTTCTACTAAAACTACCGCTTCACATTTATTAGACTTAAACAGCGTAGTTAAAGCTTCTCATGCCATGTCTGAAGAAATTATGTTGGCAAAATTATTGAAAAAAATGATGCAAATTGTCATTGAAAATGCAGGAGCTAATAGAGGTTTTTTACTACTTCCACAAAAAGATAGCTGGTTTATTGAAGCCGAAGTTGATAATACAAATATCAAAGTATTACAGTCAATTTCTATTAGTACTTGCAAACAAATATCAATTAATACTATTAATTATGTGATTCGTACTGGCAAAAATGTTGTATTAAATAATGCTAATAATAAATTTGCTCATGATTCTTATATTAATGAATATCATCCAAAATCAATATTATGCATGCCATTATCAAGTCAAGGAATTTTAAAAGGAGTTCTATATTTAGAAAATAATCAACTTAATGATGTATTTACTTCAGAACGAGTAGAAATCCTTAGTTTATTGTCTTCTCAAATGGTAATTTCTATTGAAAATGCCCAATTATATCAAAATTTAGAACAGAAAGTTACCGAACGTACTACTGAACTACAAACAACCTTGAAAGATTTACGTTCAACTCAATCACAACTAATTCACTCAGAAAAATTAGCCGCTTTAGGTCAACTTATTGCTGGTATAGCTCATGAAGTTAACACGCCATTGGGAGCAATTCGAGCTTCTATTGATAATGTATTAGACTCTTTCAATGATGTTACGGCCAGTTTGCCTCAATTATCTCAATTTACTTCAGTAGCAAACCGTTTGCAATTATTTATGAGCCTATTAGATCGAGCTAAAAAAGCTGCTGCAACCAGTTTAACTTCCAAGGAAAAGAGAACAGTTAAACGTAAGTTACGACAATTATTTAGTGAAGAAAATATTGAGAATTCTTCAACTTTAGCTGATATTTTTGTATATATGAAAATTACGGAAGATTATATGGATTTATTGCCATTATTAAGAGATGAAGAAGCAACTAATATTGTTAAAATAGCTCGTAATTTTGCATCTATCCATAATAATAGTGCCAATATCAACTTAGCAATAAATAAAGCTTCTAAAGTTATTTTTGCCCTGCGTAAATTTGCTCACCAAGATACTTCTGGGGAAAAATCTGAATTAGATATTATTGATAGTATTGATACAGTTTTAACTTTATATCACAATCAAATAAAACAGGGGATTGAGATAATAAAAGATTATCAAGTACTACCTATAGTTAAATGTTATGTTGATGAAATTCAACAAGTTTGGACTAATATAATTCATAATGCTTTGCAGGCAATGAAAAATAAAGGTACTTTGACTATTAAAGTTTCTCATTCTAATCAACAAATAATAATCAGTTTTACCGATACTGGTTGTGGGATTCCAGATGATATTAAAGAGCGGATTTTTGAACCATTTTTTACTACTAAAGAACGTGGTGAAGGTAGTGGGATTGGATTAGATATTGTTAAAAAGATTGTTGACAAACATCATGGGAAAATTGAAGTAGATACAGAGACTGATACTACATTTAGAATTATTTTACCAATTAGTAGTTGAATATTTTAATTCTTAATTAAATTTAGAATAAATATTAATCACTTATATTAAAGTAATATATTGGGAAATACTCATAGTATATCAAAATTGTTTTTAATTATTTCATATAGCGATTCATCTGTAGCAAATAAGGTGTTTCTAACATATTAGGCAGTGGGCTTCGACAGTTAAATCCTAGATAAAATGTCAGATTATTCCAAAGAAATTAGACTAAAAATTAAGCGAAACGTTGGGTTAAAATA
>JASFYV010000060.1:0-8642 GCA_045046925.1 Candidatus Marithrix sp.
TAAGCGATTTCGTCATAAATTTGATTCGGTTATCGATACTATAGAATATATCTTTCAAAATATAAATTTATGGTATGAAAATATAGGAATGTTACTATAGCAGGAGAATTTCCTTTGCGTGTTGGCATCTTCTTTAAAAATAACATCAAGCCTCCAATGTAATTTATTCTCTATTCCCCAATGTTCTCGTACAGCTTTAGCAAAGAGTTTGGCGTTATTAGATATTGAACATATAAAATAGCGTTTTTTTTGAGTTTCTTTACCATTTGCCCAACAAGTTCGTTCAACCATTCCGATACTGGTTAAACCATTCCAATTCTCAACTTTAGGAATAGTTGCCAAATGACTTGTTATCCAATAACGTCTAGTTTCTACACGTCCATGTCCTTTATCTACTTCTTCTAAAAAATTATATTTTACATCAATATATTCTTTAGCTTCTGCTATATTAAAAAAGTCCTTAACAGCTTCATGTAAAGAACCTTGATTTCCTTTTAAACTCAATATATAATCACCACCATTTTCTGCAATCTGTTTAGCGATCTCTCTTTGACAACCCATTGCATCAATTGTTACTATACATCAATTCTAATAATTTCAATATCTTTGGTATTGCTGTAATCTCATTAGACTTTTCATCGGTAGCTTCCTGTCCTAATACCAATTGATTTTTACATGTCCATGCACTTACCATGTGTAATGGGTTACGAGTTTTACTCCTTGAACCTCTTGAAGTTTTTCCATCGATACTTATTATTTCTCCTTCTACTTTATCTGCTACCGACTGACTCCAAGACATGAAACACTCTTGAAATTATTGATAAACGGGATATTACATAACTTACACAATCATGAGAGGGAATTCCATTTTTAAATGGTCTAAATCTTTGTAACCATTCTAGTTTTTCGTTACCAAATTCCTCTATTCCTTCCCAACCTTCTGCACCACTGTCCCACAAATTACTAATACTATTATGTCCATTAAATTATGTAATTTTTTCCGTTCTATACGTGGGTCTTCTAATTTTTTAAAATGTTCTACTATACTTGTTGTCATGGTTTATACTCAGATTTTTTGGGATTTCTTAGTATCCATAACTTTTTGCTTTTATGCAAATTTTAATGCGGTCGCCCTGGACATCTTTCCTAAATATAGAGTATATAAATGTAGGATGCAATGAAGTATAAATTGCATCTGTAACTTGAAAGACGTAATTCGTAAACTCATTATAATCCTACACATAAGTCTGTAATTAACTGTATAGCTTTGTCAATTTAACATCGTTAAACAGCTATATTACTTGTTTAGGAAAGATGTCTATGTAATTAAATTTAAACTTTAAAGTTTGTCTTAAATAAATCTTGGATTATAGAGCAATAATTAAAACTATTATTCTATTTTTTGAGATATGCTAGAATTTGATGTAAAATACTTATTTTAATTTACAAGAATCACTAGAAACATAACAATTAGACCGTTTGCGAGAATCTTTCTTTTTAGGTGCAACTTGTTGAGTTTGATAAGATATAGTTGATGCTATAATATTTGTGGAAGTTAATGGATTGATATTAATACTTAAACTAAGTGCTAATAAATATAAATATAAATATAACATAAATAATTCTCTATAAAGCTCTATGAGTTTACAAATGATTTGCATTGAATGAGGTAGGTAATTGAAATTCAAAGATTTAGATGTTATGAAGTCTTCAAAATGCTACCATATTAACTGTGAATATTTGTTTAGATAATGAGATATTTTCAGGTAGATACCATGACACAACAATATGAACATATATATTAAAAATATTATAATTGTATTAATGCTAAGTTTATCTGTATCAGTTCGATCTCTGGAATTTAAGAATTTATCTATTGATGCTGGTTTATCCCAAGGCACGATTTATACCATTTTACAAGACAAGCAAGGATTTATTTGGATTGGAACTCAAGATGGTTTAAATAAATATGATGGATATGATTTCATAGTTTATCGACATGATCCACAAAATATTCATAGTTTAGGCCATAATGAAATTTTTTCTATTTATGAAGATCGTGCTGGTACGCTTTGGATCGGTACTGGTGGTGGTTTAGAACGTTATGATCGTGAGCATGATAGGTTTATTCATTATAAAAATGATCCGCAAAACCCATATAGTTTAAGCCACAATAATATTTGGTCAATTTATGAGGATAATCAAGGCTTTTTATGGATTGGAACTAATGGTGGTGGACTTAATCAGTTAGATCGTCAAACTGGTAAGTTTATACGTTATCAGCATGATCCCCAAAATCCCCACACTATTAATCATGATTCCATTTGGCCAATTTATCAAGATAAAAATAATAATCTTTGGATTGGTACAGATGGTGGTGGTCTTAATAAATTTAACTATCAAGAACAAAAATTTACTCATTACTTATTAAATGACAAAAATCCTTATAATTTGAGCAATAATGTAGCATCTATTTATGAAGATAATACTGGTACTTTATGGGTTGGAACTCTAAATGGTTTGCATATATTTGATAGAGAACAGGAAAAATTTACTAGCTATTTTCATAATCCAAACAATATAAATAGCTTAAGACATAGGGCTGTTTGGAATATTATTGAAGATCATAAAAATAGGTTATGGATTGGGACTGGTGGTGGTCTAAATTTATTCAATCGTGATACTAAAATATTTACTAAATTTCAAGATAATTCTAATAATTTAAATGTTATTTTTTCTCTGTATCAAGATCGTGCCAACATTATTTGGGTTGGAACTGAAGGCAATGGTTTAAGTTATTTTAATTGTGACCAAGAAAAATTTACTCATTATGTGCATGAACCAAATAATAATAACAGCTTAAATGATAACGAAATTTTTGCAATTTATGTTGATGATGAAGATGTTATTTGGGTGGGAACTGAATATGGGGGATTAAATAAATTTAATCAGTCTAAAGTGACACATTATCAACATGACCCACGAAATCCTAACAGTATAAGCAGTAATGAAATACAAGTAATTTATGAAGATAGTAATGATATTTTATGGATTGGTACTTATGGAGGAGGTCTAAACCGTTTTGATAGAGAAAAGTTTGTTACATATAAGAATATACCACACAATTTAAAGAGCTTGAGCAATGATTATGTATTGTCTATTCATGAAGATCATGCTAATAATTTATGGGTTGGAACTCGTGATGGTTTAAATAAATTCGATCAAAAAAATAATAGCTTTAAACGTTATAATTATGAAGCTAATAATCCAGATAGTCTAAGTTATAAAGAAATATCTGTTATTTATGAAGATAGCAAAAATAATTTATGGATTGGTACCCAAGGTGAAGGCTTAAATAAGCTAGTACAAGATAAATTTATTCGTTACCAACATGATAAAAAAAATCCAACTAGTTTAAGTAATAATGATATTTTATCCATATATGAAGATAAAATTGGAAATTTATGGATTGGAACTCTGGGTGGTGGCTTAAATAAATTTGATGGTAAGCAATTTACTACTTATAGAAAATCATTACCAAATTATACAGTTTATGGAATTTTAGAAGATGAGAAAGGTTATTTATGGTTAAGTACTAATAAAGGTTTAGCAAAATTTAGCCCCAAGACTGGTTTATCTAAAAATTATGATGTATCAGATGGATTGCAAAGTGATGAATTTAATACTGGTGCATTTTATAAAACTCGTCATGGAGAAATGTTGTTTGGTGGAATTAATGGATTTAACAAATTTAACCCAAATTTAATTAAAGATAATTCTTATATACCTCCAGTAGTTATAACTGAATTAACAGTTTTTAATAAACCAGTAAAAATAGGTGTGGATTCGCCTTTACAACAACATATCAATGTAGCTAAAAAATTGACTTTATCTTATAAACAAACCTTCTTTTCCTTTGAACTAGCCACCTTAAATTTTTTAAAATCAGAAAAAAATCAATATGCTTATAAATTAGAAGGCTTTGATCAAGATTGGAATTATATAGGGACTCGACGTAATGCCTATTATACTAATGTGCCATATGGAGAGTATATTTTTAAAATTAAGGGAAGCAATAATGATGATGTCTGGAATGAATTAGGTAATGAATTAAAGATAACTATTTTACCACCACCTTGGCAAACTTGGTGGGCTTATGTTTTGTATATTATTCTACTTTTAACAATTATTGCCAGTTATATCCGCCATCAAAAACTTAAATTAATAGCTAAACAACGTGAATTAGAATATGAAAAACAGTTGGCTATACAATTAAAAGCAGCAGATAGATTAAAAAATGAATTTTTAGCTAATACTTCTCATGAATTACGCACACCCTTAAATGGTATTATTGGGGTTGCAGAATACTTAATTGATGGTTCTGCTGGGAAAATAAACCAAGATTTGCATACTAATCTAACTATGATTATCAACAGTGGTCAACGTTTGGCTAACTTAGTCAATGATATTTTAGATTTTTCCCAAACAGAACATATTAATTTACAAATTAAACCAGTTAATATACATAGCATTACTGATACAGTATTAAAACTTACCCAACCTTTAATTGGTGGCAAAAAACTAGAGCTTCTCAACTCTATAACACCTAATACCATATCAATTGATGTTGATGAAAATAGATTTCAACAAATTTTATACAATTTAGTAGGTAATGCGATAAAATTTACTAATACTGGCACAATAACTGTGTCAGCCAAAATTTTAACGTCTACTTCCAATCCATCAGTAGCAATTACTGTAAAAGATACTGGTATAGGTATTGTCCCAGAAAAAATAGACCGAATTTTTGTAGCTTTTGAACAGGCAGACGGTTCCACTGCTAGAATTTATGGTGGCACTGGTTTGGGTTTAGCGGTGACTAAGAAATTGGTTGAATTACATGGCGGAACAATAAATGTTAAATCACAATTTGATATAGGTTCAGAATTTACTTTTACACTTCCATCGGTTCAATCTGCATTAAGAACAGAATCAGTTAATGATAGTAATGCAACAACTTTACCACTAAAACTACCAAAATATTTAGAAAATAATAATTTAATCAGTTCTTTATCCATTGCTAATGACTCTATTACAAATACTGACTATATACTAGTAGTTGATGACGACCCAATTAATCGGCAAGTTGTTGTTAATCATTTAATTTTACATAATTATAATATTCAACAGGCAGAGTCTGGTTTTAAAGCTTTAGAATATATTAGCAAACGTAAACCAAGCCTAATATTATTAGATATCATGATGCCACAAATGAGTGGTTATGAAGTAACTAAGAAAATTCGAGAAACATGGAGAGCTGATGAATTACCAATTATATTATTAACTGCTAAAAATCAAATAGATGATTTGGTAATTGGATTAGAAAGTGGAGCTAATGATTATTTAACCAAACCAGTTTCTAAAAAAGAATTACTAGCTAGAATTCAAACTCATCTACATATATTACAGCTAAAAACAGAAGCATTACGAGTAGCTATAGAAAATAAAAATAAATTAAAACAACTACTAGAAAGTTTACCAATAGCAGTAGGCGTACTTAATAAAGATGGTAACCCTTATTATATAAATAAAAAAGCTAAGCAATTACTTGGGAAAGGAGTTTTTCCTAAAATTAAAATTGAAGATATCGCAAAAGTTTATCAACTCTATTTAGCTGGTACTGATCAATTATATCCGACTAATGAATTAGCTATTGTACAAGCATTTAAAGGCAATAGTGTAAAAATCAACAATGTAGAAATTCATCACCAAGATAAAACTATCCCATTAGAAGCTTTTGGAACTCCAATTTTTGATGATAATGGCAATATTACCTGTGCTATTTCAGTTTTTCAAGATATTACCGAGCGTAAACAAGTAGAACGCTTGCTTAAAGAATATAATCAAGATTTAGAACTAGAAGTTACAACCAGAACTGAAGCATTACGAAAAAATGAAGCCCAACTATTACAAGAAATTGAAGAAAGAAAACGAACCGAAAGGGCATTGAGAGTTAGTGAAGAAAAATTCCGTTTATTATATGAAAAAGCTCCACTTGGTTATCAATCATTAGACATTGAAGGTAGATTTATTACAGTAAATCTAGTTTGGTTACACATGTTCGGTTATGAAAAAGAAGAAGTAATTGGGCGTTGGTTTGGAGATTTTGTTACTAATATAGGTGAATTTGAAGATAGTTTTCCATTCTTAAAATCAAAAGGAGAAGTTCATGGAATACAATTTGAAATAATTTGTAAAAATAAGAATATAATTTCAGTTGAATTAAGTGGTAGTGGAGTATTGGATGAAAATGGTGTTTTTTTACAATCTCACTGTATTCTACAAGATATTACTGTACGAAAACAAATGGAAACTGCCTTACGTTCTGAGCATGATAACCTTACTAATATTTTAGAAACTATGGAAGATGGTGTTTACATTGTAAATCAACAACATGAAATTCAATATGTTAATCCAGTAATTCTTAGAGAATTTGGTTCTCCAGAAGGCAAAACTTGTTACGAATATTTTAATGCTAACAAAGAAACTTGTACTTGGTGTAAAAATGAAGAAGTATTTGCTGGAAAAACTATACATTGGGAATGGTTTTCAGAAAAAAATCAAAAAACTTATGATTTAATAGGAACTCCAATGAATAATTTGGATGGAAGTATTTCTAAATTAGAGATATTTCGTGATATAAGTAAACATAAACAAATTGAAGATGAATTAAAACAAGCTAAAAAAGTTGCAGAAATTGCCAGCCGACTTAAAAGTGAATTTGTAGCTAATATGAGCCATGAAATTCGTACTCCTATGAATGCTATAATGGGTTTCAGTCAGCTTATTGCAGATACTGAACTAACTGAAGAACAAAAAAAGTATTTAAATTATATAGAAGAATCGTCTAAAGATTTACTTAGTATTATCAATGATATTCTTGATTTTTCTAAAATTGAAGCTGGTAAATTAGATATAGAAGCTATTCCATTTTCTTTGAATGAAATTTTAACCAAATTACCAAATTTATTTGATGCACAAATTAAAGAAAAAGGTCTTACATTAGATATAATTACTGACAAAGGAATCCCTAATTTAATTGGTGATCCGTTACGTTTAATCCAAATTCTTACCAATCTTATTACTAATGCTATTAAATTTACCCAAGATGGTGGAATTATTATTAAAGTTAAATTAGTTGCCATTGGTAATAAACAAGTTAGGTTACATTTTTTAGTTAAAGATACTGGAATTGGTATTCCTCAAGATATAATGCCCTATTTATTTAGAGCTTTTACTCAAGCTGATGGTTCTACAACCCGCAAATTTGGAGGCACTGGTTTAGGATTAACTATTTGTAAACGCTTAGTTACTATGATGGGAGGGGAAATTTGGGTAGAATCTCAGCTAAATAAAGGCAGCTCTTTTGATTTTATTATCACATTTGGTATTCAAACTAAAAATAATATTAACCAAACATTAGAAGAACCTACAGATAATATAATTATGGTGAAAGAAGTAAAAATTTTATTGGTGGAAGATAATTTAATCAATCAACAACTCGCCAGAAAAATCTTAGAAGGTAAAGGGATAACGGTGATGGTTGCAAATAATGGTAAAGAAGCGGTAGACATGGTTTCTAAAGCAGATTTTGATGCCATATTAATGGACATCCAGATGCCAGAAATGGATGGTTATGAGGCAACCCATTTAATTAGACAACAATATACTATTTTGCCTATTATCGCTATGACAGCAAATGTAATGAGTGATGATAGAAATAAATGTCTAAAAGCCAATATGAATGATTATTTAACTAAACCAATCGATATAAAAAAACTATTTAGGGTTTTGGCAAAATGGATCCCAAATATTAATCTGGAATTCTTACCTTCTTCTAATATTGAACCAGAAATTATCTTACCAATTAATTTACCAGGTATAGATGTAAAATCTGGATTAGAAAGATTAGAATATAATCATCAATTATATATTAAATTATTACAAGATTTTTATAAGAAATATCATGATGTAGTAACAATAGTTAGCGACTTATTAAGAGAAAAAAAAATTGCTGATGTGATATATATAGTTCATTCTATTAGAGGCATAAGTGGTAATCTTAGTATTAATAAACTATATGAAATAGCAACAACTTTAGAAGCTAATTTAAAAGCAAAAAAAACAATTACTCCTGAATTATTAACAAAATTTGAAACATCAGTGATAGAGGTAACAACCACTATTTCAAATTTAGAAATTGATGATTCTACAATAGAATTTGCTGATATAAAAATTAACATCGCAATTCTTAAACCATTATTAGCAGAACTAAATGGTTTATTAAATGAATATAATTCTAGAGCTATTGATCTAATGCCAAAAATTAAACAACATTTAAATAAAGATTTACAAGAGCTTTATTTACAATTAGAAGATAAAGTAGATAGTTTTGAATTTAATGAAGCAAAAAAAATACTTATTGAGTTAAATGACAGAATAGTTAATTATATTAATTCTTAATTAAATTCAATAAATATAAAATAACGCCGTGTGCAACTTTTTTAACTTATTGAATTTGTATTGTAAAAACATTAATAATTCAAATATGTCATATTAAAGTTTTGAATATAATGTGTAAT
>JASFYV010000061.1:0-10975 GCA_045046925.1 Candidatus Marithrix sp.
GCAACCTTTAACATATGGCAAAATATATGAAAGTAATTCTGAAAGAGATTATATAATTGATGTAGTTAAAGAATATAATTATATCAGCACCGAAGAGAATAAAATTATATATTGTTGTTACGCTGAATATGATAACGACACTGGCATCTTATTCTTTTTTTGTGGATCTGACTTTTATGGTGGAAATAATTTTAACTTATTTCTACAATCCCGTCATGTTGATGATCATATTAATTATAATAATTTTTATGAAGAAAAATATAACTTAACAGATATTAGTTCTTATAAGTCTGTTAAGTTATTTTAAAAACTTAATGGTTAGAATATTTGTAATTATATGACAATTTACAAATAGAATATTACAAATATGGAATTTCATAATCAAAACAAAGTGGTCATTAAATGTAAAAATTATGAAATATGCGATTCCATTTTACCAGTACATTCTGGTAATTATTTATGTACCACATGTCATATCAATTTTGGAACTTGGGGAGTCATGCCTAATGGAAACAATGGTAAAGGTTTTTTACCAATATACGATAATGTTAAATGCTCATTTTGTTTAGAATCAAAGCGAGGAATAGTTCAGCCAAAATGTGATCATTTATTGTGCATTGGATGTTTTAAGAATCGCTACTTTGGAGATCGAAGTAAATATGTAGAACCGCTCTTTCCGTATCCAGATATAGAAGATGATTATTATGATGATCAAGAGATTGATAAATGGAATGAAGAATATCCATTAATTAAAACATATACCGAAGAATGGAATGACTGGGATGAAAAATATTGTAAAATTGAAGAATATCTAGCTAAATGCCCGTTATGTCTCAATTAAAAAACTTTTTATTTGATGATTATTTTAATTGAATTATTATCTGCTAATTATTATCATTATAAACACTTTATAATGACATACAACCTAAAGCAACTTTGTATGATGAGTAACCATATTAACCATCAAGATATTATAGGATTAACTCATATCATTGATCCTAGAGAATTATGTTATGCTCGTTTAGATGGACTGGCTAGAGATGGAACGTTATTTGATTATTTAATGAGAGATCCGGTTATTAGAACAAATGATATGATTTATTATCCAGAATTAACACTGACTAATAATGAAAAACATTACATTGTAAATAGATTAATTAATTTTAAAGTTCTTTTCCTAGAAAAACTTGAGGAACTTCAAAGAAAAGAACAATATGAAGAATTATACAGTTTAATATGCCCAAAAGTGTTCATTCTTGGATTTAATAATCGCGTGTGGTTGTCAAGATATGATCAATTCTATGAAAGTGATTCTGAATTAGAATATATAATTGATGTAGTTAAATTATATAATTGTATTGCTGATGATGAAAATATGATTTTATATAGTTGTTATGTAGAATATAATGAATTTGTATTAAACACGGACAACAAAGGAGCCATTTTCTTTTTTAGTGAAGTTGATTTTGCTGCAAGTGATGATTTTAGTATGTTTTTGTCAGATCATTATGTTGATTATCATATTGATCGTGATCAGTATGATCAACCAAGATCTCAATTTGACTGCTTACCAGATTTCGATTCATATAAGCCCGTTAAATTATAGCAAATCTGACAACAGAACCACACCTGACGATTTATATAACATGACATGCTTTCTAATGTAGTGATCAGCGAGTTTAAAAAAAGTTTTTTTAAACTCGCGGGTATATAATATAATTAAACAGCAGGTTGGAATTTTCCAGCACCAGCAACAGACAAAGCTGGAAATTGGGGGTTAGTCAATTGATTTGCGGGAAACAAGAAGCTGTAAGGAGATTCAGAAATCAAAGGGAAGATGGAGCTATACCAAGGGTAGTCAAGAGCCTTGGGAACAGAATCAACGCAAACACTCTTGGTGCTAAACATTTCATAGTTATCAGTAGCATCGTTGGGTTCATAGTTAGGGCTATTTCCACCACGGCGGAAGCAGATTTCTACAAGGTCACCAGGACACAATCGGTACAAAACCAAAGAGGGAGCAATCTGGTTCTCCAAATCACCGAGCTCATATCCTCCAAGCTTGACGATTTGATCACCGGGCTTAATGAAAGGCAACAAAGAACTTTCGGGCAATCCCGTGGGCAATGGGGCGGCCAAAGCTCCACCGGGAGTAAAGTACAAGCCATTATCTTGACCAGAGGTACCATCAGCCAAACCAGCCAAACTAACAACCTTCAAACCTTGAAGACGCTTGCAGCTAGGAGCGTTGATGAAGTTACCAGCAGAATCCAAACGAACTCGAGGAAATCCAGCAAAAGCTTGACCAGAAGTAAAATCAGAAGTAATATCATAATCAACACCGCTGAAGAGGTTATATCCCAACCCAAGATATCCCTTAAGATAACGGTAGAAAGCACCGACGGGATCACAGATAGTTTCCAAATCACAGTTAAATTCACGAGGACACTTACCATGAATGATAGTCTTAACCACACGTCTCATGAACTTTTCAGAAGGACCTGCTACAAATCCAGCACCTTCATGTTGCTTTTCAGATTGACGGCGGGTTTGCAAATCATTGATAGCAGCCAAATCGGTAGTTTGCATACCAATAACACGACCTTGGCAATCCAAAATGGGCAATCCAGAACTATGAGAATAAGCACCAGCGCTTACCAAAAGCAATTCTTGAAGAGCAAATCCAGAATAATCAATATAACGATGATCAGACACAACACCATCTAGAGCAGCAACTGCATTAAATGCACGTTGTCCATTTCCAGCAACATAGTCACCCAAAAGATAAACCTTTTCACCTTCTTTGGCGGCACGGCTGTGACCAAACTTAAATTTAGGATGGCAAGGCTCGATGCAAGGATTGCACAAATTCCATTGAGAACAATCACGGTCCTTAATCTTCAAGACAGCAATATCTCCGGAACCATCAACACCGACCAATGCGGCTTCATAAACAAAACCACATCCTCTACCGTTAACATTAAAAACACTAACCAAGATACGGCTAGGTTGAGTAATAACATTCTTAATTTGACCCAATTCTACATCAGCGGGATCTTGAAGAGGGTAGCGGTTAGCAACCGAGGTCAAAGAAGGAGGCATAAGAACGGCTTGAGCTGGAGCCACAATATAGTGACCATCAATGAAGAAACCATTACTTTCAAGGATAACATCAGCACGTTGATTAGCGGCCAAAGGAGTAGAAGAATCGGCACTTGTAATACCGTCTCCCAAAAGAATAAATTCAGAGTGGATTTCTACAACAGCATCCTTGAACAAGCAGACAATTTCTTCAGGTTCATAACAAGGACATTTCTTAATGCAGCAATCTTTCTTACATCTGGGTTCACATTGAACCTTATAGCACACTTCGCTAATACTAGAATTGGAGGAGCAACTTTTTACACACTTATCGCGTTTAGTCATTTTTAATTGATAATTAAAAAAGTTTTTTAAAAAGTTTTCATTAATGACCACTTAGAGTTTTAATTAAAACTTTTCTGATATAAATGTACTAATGGATCATTTGCTGGTAGTTGCTCTCTTAATTTAGCTTCCATAGATTCAATTGTTAGATCTTGATCTGGTTGAGAAACTATTACATTAACTTCATGTGCAAAGTTTCCAGTAGGATCTAGTGGTTGCATATTAAATTGGTCTGCTAAATCAGCATGACCCTTAAAAGATTTAGTTATACTGTGTAATAATTCTGAGTTTGGTTTGAATAAAGTTTGAATACCCATATCTGTCTCTACTCCAACTAATTCGTAATGAGATTCATTAGCTAAAATAACCACACTATTTCTCTCAAATCCAGCATTAATAGCAACTAAATGTGGGTATAAATTTTCAGAAGTAGCACGAAGTATATAAATATCAATATCCAAAACATCTGCCACATAAGAATACAACTCATCCCCAATAGTGTTAAATGAATTTAACAAGGATTGTAATCCGAGAAGTGAAAAATCAACACCTTTGAATATAACTTCTATTAAATCTTCATTAATAAATTCTTGAAGAGCTATTATTGGAATAGTTCCGTTGCCAGATGTTTCATAATAGCTAAATTCTGGATAGCGAGGATTTTCATGAGAAAGGTAAGCCGCTAGGTCTCTTCTTAATTCTGAAACCAGTTTCAGACGATACATAGCATTTGAATTCTCTTGATACGGAGAATATATCGCTTTCAAAATAGCATGGAAAAAGCAGCTTCCATCACCAATAGTAGCAATTCTAACCAAATTAATGTCATGACACCAGTCACATTTTAATTTTTCTACAACATCATCTCCTTTAGCGTGACCATTTACATAATTGCCATAATTGTCAACATGATGTACAGGTAACCAGTGCAATAATCTTTCAGGATTTACAATTACTTCTGGTTCTTTAGGAACTGTTTTGATAACCGGTTCTTTATGAACTGTTTTGATAACCGGTTCTTTATGAACTGTTTTGATAACCGGCTTCACAATTTCACTTTCACTTGGTGTTTCTGGAAGTTCAGTCTTACCATCATGCTTAAAATGTCCATAAGAATACAAAGAAGACAGTAAATTATTCTCAGGAACCATGAAAGAATTACTGCTAGCTCTACGGACCTTTTCCAATTTAAATCCATATTTCTCCAGGCGGATAGTTAAGTCGTTTAATCTAACAATATATTCTCTCTGATTTCCCACAATATTTTCACCTGGAATAATAAAATCACTAGGACGTCCAAATGGTGGATCATTTTTGGGATAAAGTTTAATTTTAACATCATTGATATCAATATGATCGCGCCATAAATTTGGATGTAAAGCTGGCTCTAATAATTCTTCTTCAGTGTCGCCATCAATGGTTAAAAATATAATCACTCCTCCAGATTTAATATTACTAATAATTGTTTGAACTAAAGAATCCAAATGAGAATCAGATTTCCAGAAAAATGACAAGGATAACATTATTGAAATAGCATCAACCTTTTTACCTGGAATTGTTTCAATTACTGCAGATCTAATGGCTTCTGAATCTTCACCAATAGCATCTAATATTTCAACATTTCCTTTAATTCTTGAATTATCAACTCTTGATTGAAGTTCTTTTCTATTATCTGAATTAGGCTCTACCGCTACTACTTTAATATTTTTATTAATATTAGCCCATGAAACTACATCACCTCCTCGTCCAGAACCTAAATCTAACAAACTTACGCTATTCTTAATTTCTTTAAATAGTGACCGTTTGATAAAGTTATGATATTTAAAGACCGCTTTGAAACTTTTATCTAAAAGAACCTCTTCTGTAATTGGATGGAAAATATTAGACCAATTATCTAGAGCCACCTCTTCAGTATTAGCACTACCCTTAAAGAATCTAATTTTTCTAGGAACTAAAAGGGAGCCATTCCATTCAAATTCAACAATAGTTCCAGATTCTTGATCCTTAATCAATGGGTTGTTGTAGTCAATCATATCTTCAGTTAAAGTATTAATTTGGTCACCCTTGAATGATACATTTTTACCTTTCTTAAGGTCAAACACCAATAGATCGATCTTACCATTTTGTAATCTTTTGATATAAAAATCAATAGTCATTTCTGACGGAGGTTTCCACTTGCAAATGTCTGGATGTTTACTTAAAGTTCTTGAGTAGAGTGGAAATTGATCACTGTGAGGATTATAAGGCTGATCTACAGGAGTGAAAATCAACCCATCATCTTTATAATTTAACGTTGATCTTTTATCTAAAAGATGCTTAACTGAGCTAAAAAATTCATCAGTTGTATCAAATTTAATAGTTTCTTTAACGTCTGCATAAATATAAGCATTTCTCAAGTATTTAATAGTATTATCTACAAACTGCTTTCTGAATGTATAATTTTGTTTCTGAATACCGATACCAAAATTATTACCAATAGTAGATTTGTAGGACAAACAATCAAAAACATAAAAATAATATAAAGAATTTTGTTTTTGATATAATTGAACTAATTCACCATCAAAAACTGTTCCAGAAAGAACTTTGTATAATTTAATATCTAATTGTTTCGGACTAACTACTAAATTATATTCACTTGTAGGATAAACTAGCCATATTCCTGTAGTATGAATAATTAGCATCTTTCTCAATCCATCAGCCTTGTGAGTAACGTTATAAGATCCAAACTTACTTCCCACGATACCACCATAACTAAGATCTACCCTTTTAATGTTTCTAGCATTAACTAAAACGTTCTTTCTAATAAATCTTTCATTAGGATTTCCACTCAAAATCTGACCAATTTCACGATTCAATTTATTTTTAACTTCATTAGTGTAGATAATATTAGTACCCTTTAATAATCTAAAGACTAATTCAATAGCACTGTTGAATAGAGCTAAATCTCCCTTTACGTATTCAACTTCAACTTCATATTCAACGCTTAATGGTCCGCCTTTATATTGAGTGACTTCAGTTAAATCAATTCTAGAACTACCATCATTGATCCAAAAACTATGACGTTTTCTATGTCTGGTTATCGATGGGATAAAACTCTTAGGTTCATCTATATTTTTCTCAATTTTGGTTGAAATTCTTAAATCATATTGAGGAATTTCAATATTTCTTAGTCGTTCTATTTTTGTCTGCCATGTTACAGAATCACTATATATGATTTTTCGAATATCTCCAGATATTTCAACGGTGCTGGTGATGCTTTCATAAGGATAATTATCCTTACTTTTTGATAAAGTTTCTAATAATCTGCTAAAATGTGCAAATATCACTTTACTATCAAAATATGTCTTTTTTGATCCTCTAATATCCTTAGTTACAAAAGTTCCAAACCTGGCTTCAATTTCTAGACTTTGATTTTCTATTGGTTCATACTGATTCAATACACTTTGAAGTGCTGAAAAGTTGGAAGACAACATAGTTAATTAAGTTATTTTGATTATCTTGAAATTTAATTTAATAATTAAATTTCATTTAATTTAACTTTATGATCAGAATTTAACAGTATAAACAATTTAATTCAAATATAAAAGATGTCACATTTACCAGCAGAGGAAGTACGATTTTCAGCTAATGTCACCGTTTTAGGTCAATTAATTAAAGAATGTATTAATAAATTGCAAATAGAGGGTAAAACTGAGCTAAATCCTGGTATTGTTCAGATGGCTGTGGGCTTACTAGCTCTTTTTGATAAAGATGAACTGATTACTAAATTTATCAAAAATTCACATGAAAAATATTGGGACATGATTAAGGCTAGAAATATTAGTTTTTTTACAGAGCATGCTAATGAAATCTTTGGAAATTTACCAATGCAAAATGTTAATTTGTTCAAATGTCTTTTTGAAAAAGATGAACATGGAAATATTTTGATTGGTGATGATGATATTTCTAATATGTGGAGAAATTTCGATTCTTTAGTAAAAATTTCTATTAAATATGCTCATAAATATTCAAAACCATCATCTGTTAAAAATGACGATGGACAACTTGTAAATCAATATGGAACTAACTTTATTTCTGACCCTGACCAACCAAAGATTGATTTATTTCGACATGCTGAAGTTTGGAATATCAAGCTTGGATTTCCAGTAGCTGAATAATTTTTATAAATGAGTACTAAAAATGAGTCTTACTGTTTTATTTAATATGATTGCGATAATTACATTAGTTTTAGCTGTATCTATAAGTATATTTGGATACTTTAGTTCTACTCAAGATACAGGCACCACAGGAACTATTGGAGCCCCAACTTGCCTAGAAATAACAGATATTTCAAGCTTAGTTCAAATTCCATCAAATCAACCACACTGCTTTCAGCAAGGCAGAGAAACTAGTCTGTTCTATATTGGAACACTAAATCAAAACTTTGATTATGTAGTGGCTCCTTATGGATCAAGTCCGTTAGACGTTTGTGTTTCATTTTGTAAATCATATTCTAACGGTGTATGTGAGGGTGATAATTTCGCAGGAAAAACAGCTCAAGAAAATTTTGATGCATGTATTACTCAATTAACTCCAACAGATTGTGTTCCTCCTTTACCAATTGCAGCTCAAGGAACAATTTTATATTATGCCTTAGCTCCTACAAGTCTCATTTGTGAAACACGTTAATTTCACAGAGTTTTAAAAAAGTCAATCAATTTGGTTGACATTCTATAGTAAAAAAATCTATTTTACTATTATAATATTCATATAACCCATCTCCTTTGGGTTTATAATTATCAATGTTAATATTGATAAAGTCATTATACATTCCATCCATATGGTGGTTGATATTCATAATCTGGTTAATTAACCCGTTATTGTTTGGATTAATTCTATGTAACGACTTCAGAATCTTTTTACTTCTCCATAATTTACCATATTCTGATATATTAGAGATATTCAAACTTTCGTAAAACTTAATGATAGATAATTTAAGATGATACCAAATTTCAGATCCTTTTTCTAAAATTTCACCAGTTAAGTTAGTCAAGATTTTTGACATCACTTGAAATATTTTATCCTTAACACTTGAAATATCTACATCAATATTAGATTTGATGAAATATTGATGTAATTTCTTTAAATGAATCAATCTAATATAATCCATTGACAAAATTATTAATTCTTGTTGTTGAGTAAGCATTGTTAAAAAGTTTTGTTTAAAAAAACTTATAGTTTTTAAAATCAATTTTTTTAAAAACTAAGCAAAATGAACAGAATGTGAAAATCTAAAACTTAAAACTTTCCATTCTCCACAAATAATACCAACATTCAGAACTGGATTTGGTTCTACAGCATCATCTAGTTGTATTTGAAAGACATCACACTGGGAATTTTTATTAAATGTCGATGTAACATAATAATGATTAAATGGGTCAAATCCTGGATCTAAAAAATCTCTTTTGATAATTATACTTTGATTAACATGTGGAGTTTGCATTTTATATGAAACTTTATGAAATAACCCCTCAAATTTACTTTCTATTAAAATATTATCTGTAGTGGTAACTTTATTTAATTGTGGTGATATAGGAGTTGGTGGTCTTAAATTAGGATTAGTTGGAAGATGACCAACAATTGGAAGCATGGCATCACATCTGTTTAACGGGGGAATCCATAATTCATTAGAAATTGCTGGTAGAGTTAAATCAATTAAATTGTCAAAATTATTCTGATTTAATAATTCTGAATCTAGACCGTAGATATTATTTTCTATATTTACAAATGCATTAGAGTGTTCTAGTACTGGAATATTCATTTTGAAATATTTCAATCAATTTGTTTTGATCACAAAACAAATTTAAAAAGATCATTTTTTAAAATGATCTATGGTAATTTAGAGTTTTTTTAAACCTAGTTAAATACGATATTATGGGTTTCTGATTCATTGTCAATTTGCCACTGGCCACCTTTGAATGAAGAAAATAAAATATCTTTTGAACCTTGAAGAACCATAGTATCGTTATACGGTCCAATATTATTAATTTTATATTGGACCGTACTATTGGGAAATATAATTGTCACCTTACTATTTATAACTGGTAAGGGAAGGTCGTATGTTAAAGTTTGATATTGGCTACACATATTGTTATTTTCAGAAATAACTTCTGATTCCTCACGATAACTATTAACACTATTAACAAAACTTTCTAATTGATTCAAGTTTAATAATGAAAAGATCCATCCAGGACCACCATTTTTAAGTTTAGAATTTAATTTTCCATGGAGACTTGAAAGTTCATGTTCATACATTTCAGTGTCACCACGAACCACAACAGATTTATCAGAATATTTATTTAAAGTAAGCATATTTATTATTTTTATTATAAATATTTTGACTTGGGTCTAAAGTTTTATTAACTGAATCATTTTTAGTCTAAAATGTTTTAGCCCAAAATTAAATGATTAAAAGAGTAGCACTTTTGTTTTCTGGACATATTAGAAATAATAAACCATGTGTCCAACCATTGTTAAATAATTTTATTAATGTACTTCGAGATAATAATTATCAAGTTGATATTTTTTCACACTTTTGGAATGTAGCTGGACATCATAATAATTGGATTGGAATTCCAGATTTTAGATCATTTAATGAACTAAATCCAAAAATGATTACCATGGAAAATTTTAATCGTAATTATTTTGTTGAAAAATTTAAAAGTACTCAATGGTTATATCGTCCAAGAATAAGTTGTCATGCAACTTCTGGAGATGCGGCATCAATGCATTATATGATTAAAAAATCATTTGATAACGTTTTAGAATATCAAGCTAAACATCAATTTAAATATGATTTATATGTTAGATTAAGATCAGATATATATCTTACTTCAAAATTATCTATTTTGGAAGTAAATGATGCTATTAATAGTGAGGCGCTGTATTTACCAGAGTGGAATGGAAATCATGAAATTATAAATAAAAAAATAATGCCTCACTTTGCATTTGGAAATTTTAAAGTTATGAATGACTACATGACAGTTTTTGATGATATTGAGAGTTACATACGTAGAAATGATATAACTCATACAAGAGAAGGATTTTTATATGAAAAAATCAAAAACCTTCCGATTAAAACAACGTCACTAAAATATGACCTACAACGAGACCAGTATCTTTACAAATTATGGAACTAATCTAGACTAAAGACGTAATTTACATTTTAAAATGGGCGGATTTAGTTCAAAAACAGATAAAAGTGATTGTTTAGTCGGTAGAATAATTACCGACGCTGATATCACTTTTACACAAAATGGCACCAATCAACTAACACTTCATTGTGAAGATGGAAGTTTATTGATTGGTGAATGTAATGAAAATATATCAATTGAACATGAAGATTTTTTCTACATGAATGCTGAAAATGATCAACTTGGATACTTTAATGTAAGTTATCAATTACAACTTCCATTAACTATTGGAAGTTTCAATGAAGAAGAGGAGGTTATTAATCCATTTTTCGGATTATTTTACAAAAATTTACGATATCACAAGCAAAATAAAAACT
>JASFYV010000062.1:0-6253 GCA_045046925.1 Candidatus Marithrix sp.
GCAATTGTCATGACTTGAGTTACTTTAGTGGTATGAATATCAATCTGTTTATCTAAAGTTCGGCGTAAATCCCCATCGGTAAAAACACCTATCACTTTCAAATCATGGTCAACTATGGTTGTCATACCCATACCTTTATGAGTAATTTCTTCTAAAGCATCTCGCAAGGTTGCAGTTGCTGGAACAGTTGGCATGGCTTCACCAGTACGCATAATATCATCGGTCAATAATAATAACCTTCTGCCTAATTTACCACCTGGATGAGAGCGAGCAAAATCTTCGGCTTGAAAACCTTTGGCTTCCAGTAATGCAATTGCTAGTGCATCTCCCATTACTAATGTAGCAGTAGTACTAGAAGTAGGTGCTAATCCTAATGGGCAAGCTTCTTTAGCTACACTAATATCAATATTTACAGTGGCTGTTTTAGCTAATGTAGAGTTCTTATCACCAGTCAAAGTTATCAGTGGTATTAATAATCGTTTGATGAGTGGCAAAATTACTAATATTTCTTCGGTTTCTCCAGAATTTGATAAGGCTAATACCACATCTTTAGCCGTAATCATGCCCAAATCACCGTGACTAGCTTCACCTGGATGCACAAAAAATGCTGGACTACCAGTACTGGCCAAAGTAGCGGCAATTTTATTACCTATATGTCCAGATTTGCCCATGCCGATTACTACGATCCGTCCTTCACATTGCAACATAAATTCACATGCCTGAACAAAAGCGGTATCAATTCTATCTTGCAAGGCTGCGACAGCTTCCATTTCTGTTTGGATCACAGCTAGTCCTAAAGAACGTAGTTTATCGGCCTCTTCTGTCATTTAAATATCTCGCAATAATTCATTTAATCCTACTTTACTTCTAGTTTTTGCATCTACTTGTTTAACAATTACCGCACAGTATAAACTATATTTACCATCTTTGGAGGGCAAATTACCAGAAACTACTACTGAATAAGGCGGAATATAACCGTAGGTAACTTCGCCAGTGCTACGATTGTAAATTTTAGTACTTTGGCCAATGTAAACTCCCATTGAAATTACCGCACCTTCATCAACGATAACTCCTTCTACAACTTCCGAACGAGCTCCAATAAAACAATTATCTCCAATTATAGTAGGCCCAGCTTGAATTGGTTCTAAAACTCCACCGATACCTACGCCACCAGATAAATGGACATTTTTACCAATTTGCGCACAAGAACCAACAGTTGCCCAAGTGTCAACCATTGTGCCACTATCTACATAAGCACCAATATTGACGTAGGAAGGCATTAATACTACATTAGGAGCAATGTAAGCACCTTTGCGTACAGTGGCTGGTGGTACAACTCGTATTCCAGATTCAGCAAATTCTCGGGAGTTAAAATCGTTAAATTTGGATTCTACTTTATCATAATAATTGGTAAAATTACCTTTAATTAAGCTATTATTTGCCAAACGAAAAGATAATAACACGGCTTTTTTAGCCCATTGATTTACTATCCATTTATCTTGTTGTTTTTCTGCGACTCGCAAAGTACCTTTATCAAGTAAATTAAGAGTTTCATTAACAGCTTCTTTGATTTCATTACTGACATTATTAGGACTAAGTTCAGCCCGATTGTCAAATGCTGATTCAATAATACTTTGTAAATTATCCATTATTTTAAGGGTATTGGGTAAAATGTTATCGATTAAATCAATGGTAAACAGAAGCGATATATCTTTTGTGGCAAAGTGCTTTGGCTATCCATTGGATTTTTTTTGTTATGTGTTGAATTAAATTGTTGCACTACACTATTAACTAAACTTCTATTTTGTTTTTAATATTGTTTAATAATGCCATTAGTTTTCTACCCACTGCATGGGCTAAATTTACAGGAACAGCATTTCCAATTTGTTTATACTGATTACTAATTGAACCCACAAAATCCCAATTATCAGGAAATGTTTGAATTCTTGCATATTCTCTAATATTTAAAGGTCTTGTCTCTTCAGGATGACAACGTTCAGTTTGTTTTTGTGCTGGTGCACAGGTCAAAGTTAAACTAGGGTTATCGTAAGACAGTCTTCTAGCTATTCCAGTCTTACCTCCACCCAAAAAATAACTTTTCTGCATATATTCCCGTTGTATATTATCTGGAAGGTCTACCCAACAACCACCAGGAGGAACCATAGATAAAATTTTCTTTTTCCGTTTGGGGTAAACTTGTCCTTGTGATTCAGGGCAATCTGAATCATATAAAGCTCCTTTTTTTAGGGCATCTTTTAAGGTTAAAACTTTATTAAATGGTTCAGGCCATTCAAAGTTATTATATTTAATTAGATCATTACGAATACAAACAAGAAATAATCTTTCTCTTTTTTGCGGTACTTGATAGAAAATAGCTTTTAAAATTCTTGGCTTAATTAAAGTATAACCAAGTTGTTGAATAACAGATTTAATGGTTTCTAATGTTTTTCCATTATCGTGAGTTAATAGTCCTTTTACATTTTCACCTAAAAAGACTTTAGGCTTTATTTCTTTAATTGCTCTTGCAAATTCAAAAAATAAAGTTCCTCTCATATCTTCAAAACCTAACTTATTTCCTGCATAAGAAAATGCTTGGCATGGAAACCCACCTGATAAAAAATCTATATTTTTATATACAGTAAAATCTATATTACTTATATCACCCTCAATGACATTCCAATCAGGACGATTTTTTCTTAGTGTTGCACAAGCGTTTTTATCTATTTCATTCAATACGAGAGTATCAAATCCCGCTTTTTCTAAACCTATTGCTAATCCACCTGCACCAGCAAATAATTCAATTGAGCTATATTTTTTAATCGGTTTTATTTCTTGTTCTTTATCCCAATTAGATTCCATCATTGCTTTTACTTGGGGGAATTGATTTAAATCAGATAAAGAATAATGTCCATTTTTTAATGGTTTTACTTTTCCATTTTTTTTCCAGCTTGCAACGGTTCTTTTAGAAACAGACATAATGTCTGCTAACAATGACTCCGAAATAGTTTCTTTAGACATTAAAATCTATATTTTTCAACTGTTTTTTTTGTGTGATTAAATAAATCTTCATTACTAATGAAACTAAGGCCATAATTTCTCAAAATTTATTCCTATTTTTTCACACATAACAATTATTTTACATGAATTCTTGAAATTAAGTATTCTTGTCAATTAAATATTATCTGGCAAAATATTAAGCAGTCGTAAAGCTTCTGCCATAACACTAGCAAATACTGGAGCTGCTATCTTACCACCATAATATTCATTTTTGCGTGGTTCATCTATCAATATCGCCATGACTAAACGGGGATTACTAGCTGGTACAATACCTACAAATAATGCCAAATATTCATTTTCTGAATAGCCTCCAATCACTGGTTTTCGCACTGTTCCAGTTTTGCCAGCAACCTTATAGCCATTGATCTGAGCTTTTGCTCCAGTACCATCTGGTTTTACTACTTGCATTAAAATATTCAGCATCTGTTGAGATATTTTTGCAGATACCACTTGAGTGCTTTCACTGCCTAAGGATTTTGCTGAATTTTCCATAGTTTTTTCAAGAAATTTAATTGGCGGTAGGATTCCATCATTACCTAACATTGCGTAAGCTCTAGCTAGTTGTAATAAACTAACTCCAATCCCATAACCAAAACTGATACTTGCCTGTTGCACTTTATACCATTCACTAAAATGTGATAATCGTCCAGCAACTTCGCCAGGAAAACCACTGCCAGAAATATAACCAAAACCAGATTTGGTCAAAATTTGCCATAAACGTTTGGCAGATAGAGATAAAGCAATCTTACTAGCTCCAACATTGCTCGATTTTTTAATTACAGTGGCCACGTCAATAATACCATAATTATAACTATCCCGAATCGTATATTTACCTAATGATAAGCGTCCCGGATTAGTGTTAATCTTAGTATTGGGTGAATATTTACCACTGTTTAAGGCACTAGCTATAGTAAATGGTTTTAGGGTTGAACCTGGTTCAAATATATCAGTAACAACTCGGTTTCGGTAATTTTGTAAATTACTACGATTATTCGGATTGTAAGTTGGTTGATTTACCATCGCTAATACTTCCCCAGTATTAATATCTAATATAACCGCAGAACCAGCTCGAGCATCTGAATTAACTACTGCTTGTTTTAATTCTCGATGGACTAAGTATTGTAATCTAATATCAATGGTTAATTTAATATTTTGTCCCATAATTGGAGCAGTTAAATCAATCGGTTCAGCAATTAGTTGGCCATTTTTATCTTGGATTATTTGCTTTTTACCAGGCGTTCCTAACAGAAATTTATTTAAAGCCAATTCTAAACCTTCTTGGCCATAATCATCTATATTGGTAAATCCTACAACATGAGCTGAAACTTCACCAGTAGGGTAATATCGTTTATATTCTGATTGTAAAAAAACTCCAGGTAATTTTAAGGCTGTTATTTGAGTGGCAATTTTAGGCTCAACATGACGTTTAAGATATACAAATTCACGTTGCATTCGTTTGGATAAGATATTTTCTAACTCAGAAAGTTGCAAGGATAATAGGTTTGCTAATTCTAACCATTTATCTTTTACAGTTATAAATTGAGCTGGATTAACCCAAACTGAATCAACTGGAGTGCTAATGGCTAATGGTTTACCATTACGATCCATTAGCATACCACGATGTGCTACTATTGGGATTGTGCGTAAATGCCTAGCACTACCTTGATGTTGTAAAAAATCTGCCCGATTGGTTTGTAGATATACAGCTCGTAGCAATAATATGCTAATAACAATTATAAAAAATATTAAGAGTAATTGTCGTCTTTTCCAATAAATTGGTGGACTATTATTAGATTTCCGACGATTTTTAATATTGGGCATTTTAATTTTTTAGAAATATAATATCCTCAGTAACCGGTATTATCATATTTAAGCGTTTTTTAGCTATTGTTTCGATACGATCAGGATTAGTTAAAGTTCCTTGTTCTAATTGTAATTGCCCAAGTTCTATATTTAATTTATCTTGTTGGTGTTGTAATGTTTGTAATTCTACAAATAACAGCCGATTTTTATGGCGTACTAAGATTAATTGTATAGCTGATATAAAAACTAAAACAGTTAATAAACTTATAATTACTTTAGTCATTAGCGGAAAAAATTAAAAACCTTATCCTTATCCTGATTCAGTTCTAGTATAACTTGATTAGTTTCCTGTATTTCCTGCAGCCGTTTTTTAGTTCTGTTCGCTAAATCATTGTAATAATCGGTTAATTTAATATTTTGGTTATAATTATGTAACGCATTTACAAGCATTAATTGCAATTTTTCTACTTGCCAAGGCTTCGCAATATATTGATATAAATTATCCTGAGTTATTGCTTTGCTAATTGCTTCTAAATCGGCTTGACCAGTTAACATAATATTAACTGTTTTAGGAGATAATTGATGAATATATTTCAACAATTCATCTCCTTTCATATCAGGCATAATATAATCGGAAATAACTAGTGCTATTTCAGTTGCTTCTTTTGATAATTCATTGCATATTTCTATTGCATCATTACCATTTTCAGCTAATTCAATTATATAAGAATTACCAAATATATTTTTGATTTCCATTTCTAAACTACTAAGTATGGCTACGTCATCATCAATGCAAATAATGGCTAACTTGTTCATGTCATGTCTACTTGTTTTGTAAGAATAATTTATATTATATCGGCACTAGACAGATGTAAAGTGTCCGCTTCAACGGCTGGTTATCTTGGTAACCCGCACCGTAGTGATTTAGAGAAGCGTAGCAAGGGTAAACTAGAATTAATATACTCTGTTCCCAATTATTTATCAAATAATCGTATGCTAGTTTGTTCGATATATTGAATAACTTGTATCCCATCCTGCCAAGAATTTTTGCCAGCTTGAATCAGAGCAGCATAAAAAGTATAAGTACCTGCCATACCTGTTGGCACTGTAAAATCTGAAATTATGGGAAAGTTATATTTTATTGTGTTCAGGTTATTTTTGAAAAATTGGGGGGTTGGGCTGAATGTATAAAAAGATTTTAAAACATCACCTAAAAGACCATTTTATAAGTATAATGAAACAAATAAAATTGCTATACATCTTTTGATTTATAAATATTTATAAAGCTGTCCATCGTCTAATTTCATGATGTTAATAATTTTCATCGCCTATTTTTATATTGACTAAAATGTTAGTGGCGTTAATTTTGAATCAAAGTGGTATAATGAGAGAA
>JASFYV010000063.1:0-3678 GCA_045046925.1 Candidatus Marithrix sp.
TGTAATTATCAAATGTACTTGTTAGGTATTCTACATATTGTCGTTTCGTTATCATAAATTTTATGCTAACATAAAATTTATGTCAAGCGAAAGTCCTAATGTGAAAGAAATAGTTTTACTGGGAAACAGCAATTTGATATTATGGATTGATATTTAAAAGCCAAAAATTAATATGGGTAGGATTATTATATAGCATTTCCCGATTAAGTGAAGTACAACCCCCCTTGCTCCCCTCCTAATTTAGGAGGGGATGGGAGAAGTATATAAATGCTATAATTGACACACGAGTAAGTTATGAAAATAAATGAGAAAATTAGATTTATCCGAGAAATAAATGGATGGTCACAAAATGAAATGGCAAGCAAGCTCAATATGTCTACCAGTGGTTATTCCAGCATTGAACGAGGAGAAACCAATATACAATATTCTAGGCTAGAACAAATTGCTAAAATATTAGATTTAAAATTATCTGAACTAACTGATTTGGATGATAGGAACTTTCAGATTTATTTAGCATGCGATGGAAGTAATAATTATGGAAATTATGATGGTATTCACAACTATGGAAATAATGCTTCAATTAACCCATCAGATCAACAAGTAGAATTAAAACATAAACTAGAAATAGCTCAATTAAAAATAGAACAACAACAAAAAGAAATCTTGTATGTGAAAGAAGAAGTGACTAATTTAAAAGCAATAATTGAATTAATGAAGAAAAATGATTAGGTTATGTTAAAATAATATAAAAATTACCGGAAGCAATTATGCCTAAAACACTTTACGATAAATTATGGAATACGCATGTAGTACGAACTGATGAAAATGGTGCTACATTACTTTATATTGATAGACATTTAATTCATGAAGTTACTTCACCACAAGCTTTTGAAGGACTGCGTATAGCTAAACGCCAACCATGGCGAATTCCAACTAATATTGCAGTGCATGACCATAATGTTCCAACTACTGAACGTAGTGGTGGGATAACAACCGTTACTGATAAAACTTCCCGTATTCAAATGGAAACCTTGAGTTCTAATTGTCAGGAATATAAAATTACTGAATTTGATATGAACCATAAATCTCAAGGAATAGTTCATGTAATCGGACCAGAACAAGGAATAACTTTACCCGGCATGACTGTAGTATGTGGAGATTCGCATACCTCAACTCATGGAGCTTTAGGAGCTTTAGCATTTGGTATCGGCACTTCAGAAGTAGAACATGTGTTAGCTACCCAATGCTTAGTCCAAAAAAAGTTAAAAAATATGCTTATCAATGTCAACGGTAAGCTTGGAAAGAGCATTACTGCCAAAGATATAATTTTAACTATTATCGGCAAAATCGGTACTGCTGGTGGAACTGGGTATGCGGTTGAATTTGCTGGAGAAACCATTAAAAATTTAGAAATTGAAGGCCGAATGACCATTTGTAATATGGCTATCGAGGCTGGAGCAAGAGTAGGCATAATTGCAGTAGACGATAAAACTATTGACTATGTTCAAGGTAGAGATTACGCACCTAATGCCTCATGGGAACAAGCCAAGGCTAATTGGAATGAATTACATAGTGATGCCGGAGCCAAATTTGATGAAATTTTAGAAATAGATGCCAGTGCAATCAAGCCACAGGTTACTTATGGCACTTCCCCAGAAATGGTGCTTCCAATTGATGCCAACATACCTAATCCAAATGAAGCTAATAATATTCAACAAGCTTTAGATTATATGGGTTTAACTGCAGGAACTCCAATTACTTCTATCAATTTGGATAAAATTTTTATCGGCTCTTGTACTAATGGTAGAATTGATGATTTGCGGGCTGCAGCTCAAGTTATTCAAGGACGTAAAATTGCAACTAATATTAAGTTAGCACTAGTAGTTCCAGGTTCTTGGTTAGTAAAAGCTCAAGCGGAACAAGAAGGCTTAGACAAAATTTTTACTGAAGCTGGATTTGAATGGCGATATCCAGGTTGTTCAATGTGTTTAGCTATGAATGCAGATCGATTGGAAGCTGGAGAACGTTGTGCTTCTACTTCTAATCGTAATTTTGAAGGTCGGCAGGGTCAAGGTGGACGCACTCATTTAGTTAGTCCTGCTATGGCTGCTGCTGCCGCAATTGCTGGACATTTTGTAGACGTTAGTTTGTAATCTATTATAGCATTTCCTCTTTGTATACCTCCCCCATCCCCTCTTAATTTAGGAGGGGAGCAAGGGGTGATTGTATTTCACTTAATCGGTAAATGCTATATATAGGAAAATAGTATTCTCCAATTGAATAGATTACAGCAATACTTAAACTCCAATTTTCTTAATATGTTATAAAATTTTAGTCAAAACAAACGGATATATATTATGCCAAAATTTGATGCAGAACAAGCTCGTTTCAATATGATTGAACAACAAATTAGACCTTGGGAAATTTTAGATCAGCAAGTATTAGATTTAATGTCTTCTGTACCTAGAGAACATTTTGTTCCTAAAGATTATTACATGCAAGCTTTTACTGATGTTAATATTCCACTTACGCATGGTCAGATGATGATGTCCCCTGTAGTTGAAGCTCGTTTATTGCAATCTTTGATGATTCATCCTAGTGATACGGTATTAGAAATTGGTACTGGCAGTGGCTATTTAACCGCATTGTTAGCTAAAGCTGCTAAGTTTGTTGATAGTATTGATATTTATGAAGATTTTGTGTGGGATACTAAATATAAACTAAACTCTTTAAATATTAAGAACGTGTCTTTTGAGATTGGTAATGCTATAGACAATTGGAACTATGAGACTAAGTATGATCTAATCGTATTTACTGGAGGATTGACAAAACTAAACCCTGAATTCCAGCAACGATTAAATATTGGTGGCAGTTTATTCGCAATAATTGGGCAAGAACCGATTATGCAAGCTCATATCATTAATCGTACTACAGAAAATAATTTTGAGAAAGAAACTTTATTTGAAACTTCATTACCATCATTATTAGGTCAAGCAACAACTAGTTTTAAGTTTTAATATTTGGTTAAAAATCAAAGATTTATAGATATTAAATAAATCTTTGATTATTATTGAATTTCTTGATTAATAATTGTAATTTAGAATTATTCACTGATGTTACGCAGAAAGCAACCTCCCCACCACCTCCAATGAAGGGAACAACTACTAGTCCCCTCCTTATTAAGGAAGGGGTTAGGGGAGGTTAGTAATCTCTCTGTATAACATCAGTTATTCATCATAGGTGTTCGTGATACTAAATAAGAAGTTAAAAAAGAAAGTTAAATTATGATAAATTAGTATTCAGTCATTTAGGAGATACAACTCTTTGGATGCCATAGGAATCTGAAAAACTTAAACCAACAAGATATAAGCCGTAGTAGTTTTTGGGAAAGATTTGCTAGAAAACGGTTGATAAATTTTTTAAGGTTAGCAACTACCGAACTAACAGTTTGGAACTTCCATTATTAGAGGAGGAAACTTATTAACTGATGTTACGCAGTAGATTGTTTTAAAATCTGTAATTCATCGAATGCTTGACGAATAGTTTTTAAATACAGCTCTTTAATGCAAACACATTAAGTCTGCTTAAGCACTCTAATTTAGCTCCAGCACAAACATGAAAATATGGTTGCTTTGTGTTCTAACTGTTTTAGCAGGAGATTTTGCCAAACCTGTATTG
>JASFYV010000064.1:0-10486 GCA_045046925.1 Candidatus Marithrix sp.
TAACTCAGCTAAAAACCTGAGTTTGATTTAATTGAGTTTAGTAAAATCAAACCCTTACAAACACTCATTTTATCACTTTAAAAACTGTCCGAACCATTGATTATAGTAGTTGTACTATAAACAATCTCTCCAGTTTGTACATCTATAAGCACATCTTTCAATTCTATATTAACAAAGATTGGAACTTTCCATACTAATATACTTTTATAAAAACCATATTTGTACATTCCCTGATTGAATATCATTAATTCAAGAGGGTCTGTCACTATAACTTCACTGATAGGTATTTCATAAAATGTACTCTCTTTTTCCTTAATAAGTTGTTTAGCTTTCTCAACATCAATCAAAATATTCATATCAAGATCAAGTAATTGGGCATTAATATAAATCAGTGGCTCTGGTTGATCTTCTGGATGTGCAGAATGCTGTATAAATGGATTAGGATCAGTATTTATCTTTGGAAATAATGATTCGTCTATAAACACAGGTACAACGCTGCCACGCATTGAGCTCAACTTACCTGATGTTCTGTCCATAATCACAACCAAGCTAGAACCATATACAGGAATATTTTGGTATTTTTGTTTTAAGCTAATAACATAATCATCATAAGATATATGATATCTAGAATCAAAACTATCTATAGTATAGTAATCCCTTTCCTTTTCTGTAAAAAGATAAGTTTTAACATAATCAACTGCTGCTGCAATTGGGTCTTCTGAAGTGAAATATTGTGAAATTGGCAAATATTCAATTGGTTCATACTCATATTCCATTCCATCCCTGCTTCTATCAAGTGGAGGTTGTGGTGGTAATGGTATTTTAGCTGCTTCTTCTCGCAACTTTTCAAATGCTTCTATTTTGGCAGCATAGGATTTTTCCGATGGAACTAAACTGATACCTTCAATATCACTATATTTTATATCAATCTCTCCTTGTTGAGTTATTCCACAAGTGGTTGGATTAATCGTATAAATTAGTAATTTTTTACTTTGATGAAACCCAAACAACAACTCATTATTTGCTAATGTTTCCAATGCCTCTATCTCTGGTAAATCCTTAACTATTTTACGGCATACTTCTTTAGCGTTATTGCCGTCATACGCCCATAATACTGCACCATTTTTATCCGGTTCAGAATCAAAAGCATTGGTTTCATGTATGTTCTCCACCGCATAAAGAATTTTTCCCTCATTATCCCAAGTTAAATCTTCAATTTCTCCGTTATAACCAATAACCAGAGTGGCTTTGCCAGTAGTTTTATCAATAGTAAGCAACCCTTCACCTTGAGCCCAACCCCATAAGGTATAATCGCTGGGACGAAAAGATAATCCATCCACTTCCTTAAAATGATGTGTATCTGTTTGGATTGCTCCAATGCGTATTAAAGACCCGTTAACTGGATCAAGCCGATACAGATAACCGGGATTATCAGTATCATCCCCAGAAGAAACATAAATCTTACCATCAGACTGATCAACATCAAATCCTTCAATATCTGCTCCCTTGCGTACTGAACCTAAACGATTAACGGATAGGTCAGGAGAAATTGTAAAAAATTGTGAATTATTTAAACCTTGATCATCCACAGCATAGTATAAATCCTCAGCCGCCCAAACCATTCCACTAATGAATGTTATTGCTAACAAATAAAATATTTTCTTATATAACATTATACATCTTAAAATTTTTATAATTATGTTTGATCTAAGAATATCTAAATTAATCTGAGTTCAACGTAAAAATATAATTAAGTTCAATATCGTTTCTAATATAAAATTTAGGAACAAACTTCTATCATTTAAAGATAGCATCCAATATTACAGCATATAATCAGTTCATAAAACAAATTTGCATAAATAAGGCCATTTATTTTTGATTAAGATTACAAAAAATCAATAATTGATAATATTTTAAATTAAAAATGACAATTTACCAGTTTTAGTTACAATATATGAACTATTATTAATCTGTACATTTGGATAATACCAAAATATACTAGGTAATGTCTATCTGAAAATTATTAAATTAGAGATTTCTAAGTTAAAAAATGGTATTTTAATTGCAGTTTGTTTTTAGTTATAAATTTTTAATACAACTTATCACATTAATTAATATAATGACAACAACCATAAAAAGTAGTAATACTGTGTGGCATCATGCTACAGTAACCCGACAACGCCGTGCTGATTTAAATAACCATAAAAGCACTTTATTATGGTTTACTGGCTTATCTGGAGCTGGCAAATCAACCTTAGCTCATGCTTTAGAAGAAAGTCTCTATCAAATGGGTTATCATACTTTTGTATTAGATGGTGATAACGTACGCCATGGTTTATGTGGAGATTTAGGCTTTTCCAATACTGACCGAGTAGAAAATATTCGGCGAGTTGGTGAAACAGCCAAATTATTTATTGAGGCAGGAGTAATTGTTTTAACTGCATTTATTTCTCCATTCCGAGCCGATCGTGATAAAGCCAGAAAATTGGTTGGTAATGATGATTTTATTGAAATCTACTGTGATTGTCCTTTAGAAGTTTGTGAAGAACGTGATGTCAAAGGTTTATATAATCTTGCCAGAAAAGGTGAAATAAAGGAATTTACCGGCATTTCTTCACCATATGAAGAACCTAAAAATCCAGAATTAGTGATTGATACCAGTAATGAAAATTTGGAACAATGTGTCAAACAAATCTTAGAGTTCTTAATCCAACGCGGCATCTATGAGCGTAAATCAGTAGTTTAATTATGATGATGAAGAGGGCAAAAGTCCTCTTTATGGCAACATATCTAAATTTAATGGATATACACTATCTATATCATCAACATTACGTTCGTCTAATATAGTCCATAAATCTGCATTCTCATTAATCTCCCGATAAAACTGTAGTTTTGCCTCAACTTCATGCTCAAAAGCAGTCCTTTTTTCTGCTGATAAAATTGCAAATAGCTCATTATTCATTTCTAATAATTTGCTTTTATAAGGTAAGCTATTAATCCAACTTGGTAGCAAGCCCGATTCTGCTAATTTTTGTGCAGTTGCTAAAGTTATTTTTTTATTATTTCCTTTTATAGTTTGGGTTATAACACCTTGTAAAGCATCAAAAAATTGCAAACTGGTAAGTTGTGATTGTCGCATTGCTTCTAAAATAATTTCTAAAGTTACAATCAAGTCATTTAAATCTCGTTTAGTCAATAAAACTCGTACTTGTAATGATTTTATTCTAGGATCAAGTATATCTCTATCCATCACCCATGCTGTTATATCTCTGGGAGGAGTGGCTATGTTCCCAAGATAATCAACTAATGCAGTGGCAACAGTGGTTTTAGCTATTTTACTTACTTTAGTTTCAATATCTCTGGCATTAGTGCTTGGAGCAATATTAACAATATCAATATTACCTTTACGAATCTGACTTATGATTACTGACAAAGTTTCAGCCATTTTTGTTATTATTGTTTCAAACTCTTGATGATTATCAGCAGATAACGATATATAAGCAGGTGAACTGTTACCAGGATTAGTCGCTAATTTACTAAATTGCTCTTTGGCTAATTTATGGTCGGTTTTAAATTGAGGTTGTTTGATATGAATTGCAATAATATTGATCTTATTACTATTGGCTAATTTACGCAATTGCTGAGCTACTAAACCACTAGTATTTTGCAAATGGCCTATTTTATGTGAACTAGCATCTCCAATTAATATAATTAATTTTATGGTATTCTCATTCCAATTAGAGGTAATAGCTTCTTTTATTCCAGCAAAAACTTCTTCTTGATAATCGTCATCAGTAGTGATTGCTGGTTTGGTTTTAGCAATTATATCAATAAATTCATTTGCATTTACTAAATCAGGAGTGAAATTATTAGTGACAAATTCTAATTCAGGAAATTTAGTAATATCATCTCGATAGCCAATTAGACCATAACGTACTTTAGTATCGATAGGAGTAATAATTTTTGTAACTTTAGCAATAGCCTTTTTAGTATGCATCAGATAAGGCCCCATACTATCGGTCATATCCATTACAAATTTAATATCCAAACCCAATGATTCTTCTTTAATTCCTTTAGTAGTTTCAGTTTGACTAGCTTGTTTAGCAAATTTACGATTATCTAAAGTATCTGGATGAGCAGCATTAGCACGGCTAAGAGGAGTAGCAGCAACTATCTTTAAATAATTAGCTTTATCTTCAAATATATTTACTGGTTCAAAATCAATAACTGGTAACAAATAAAATTTTTCATCGATATTTACAAATCGAGCAGGTTCTCTACTTATTATACTGGCAGGAATTTTACCTGTTTGGGATTCTAAATTAGCGTATATAGACTTAACTTGTTGTATTCGATTTTCGGCTTCTACTATCTTACGCAAAGAAAGTTTACTATCAAACATTAATACAGAATTACGCCGTTCTTCTCCAATCCCAGGATGAGTGTAAGAAACTATAAGTGCCTGTTTCCACTCTATAATATCTTTGGCTAACATCCAACCAATAGGTTTCTTTATAGTAAGACCAACTTGATACCAACCTTTGGGGTAAGTTGAATCAGAAAAATCTAAATTTCGCCGTTGAAATACATAAACTGGCCAAAAAGCTTTAACATTAGAATTTAAAATCTCGGAATTAATATTTGGTTTATTATATAATGCTGATAAAGCTCTAGGCAAAGCCTGCAAAGGTAAATTAGTATTTACTTGACGACATACATCATGATCTTCACAACGGATATCATCTTTATGTTCATTTGCATCCAGATTTGCACTAGGAATGGACGATATTAAACCATTATTTATAGATAATTGGTCTTCAGTTCCCATCAGAGCAAGTTGCAATGGTGTAGTGATCTCATTCGCTAAAATATTAGTTGCCCATATCAAGCTGAATAAAATAGCCAATCTATAATTAAACATATTATTTCCTAAATTAGTTCTTTAAGATCATGATGGTACATGAGGTTGCAAACTATCAATCCCACAAAAATTCTGCTACTTCTTGATATTTCTTCACAAATTTAGCATTTATGCCTTTACGCACATAGTCAGGCAAATCATCAAAATCACGTTTATTAGCTTTAGGCAAAATCAATTCATAAATTTTAACTCTTCGAGCTGCAATAACCTTTTCACGAATACCTCCAACAGGTAATACTAAACCAGTCAAGGTTAATTCACCAGTCATGGCTAAATTTCTTTTAACTTCTTTACCAGTTGCCAAAGATAATAAAGCGCTAGCCATGGTAATTCCAGCACTAGGGCCATCTTTAGGAGTAGCTCCAGCTGGAACATGTAAATGAATAAAGGCTTTTTTAAAAAACTCTGGATTTATATCAAATTTTTCACATTTAGACATCAAAAAACTGTAGGCAATTTCTGCTGATTCTTTCATTACATCGCCTAATTGGCCAGTTAATTTGAAACCACGAGTGTAACTATGAGTTTTACTAGCTTCAATGCTTAAAGTAGCTCCTCCCATTGGAGTCCATGCCAAACCAGTAATAACTCCTATTCCCTTGATTGATTTTTCATTTTCAAATAGAGGCTTACCCAAATAATCATCTAAGTTATTAGTCGTTATTTTTACTGCTGATTTTTTTTCTTCCAACAATTTAAGAGCAGCTTTACGAGCGATAGTTGCAATATTCTTTTCTAATGAACGCACACCAGCTTCTCTAGCATATTCTTCAATAATACGTGACAATACTTCATCACTTAAAGGTAACTGTTTAATTTTTAGCCCAGATTTTTTCAATTGGCGTTTTACTAAATGTTTTTTAGCTATTTGTAACTTTTCACTTGCTAAATAACCAGACAACTTAATCATTTCCATCCGATCTAATAAAGGGCTTGGTATGCTATCTAGTTGATTAGCTGTACAAATAAACAAAACTTTAGATAAATCAAAACGCACGTCCAGATAATGATCCAAAAAGTCAACATTTTGTTCTGGATCCAACACTTCTAGCAATGCTGAAGCTGGATCACCACGATATGAAGAACCAATTTTATCAATTTCATCTAACATAATAACTGGATTAGCGTATTCAACATCTTTCATTGCTTGAACAAATTTACCAGGCATTGCTCCAATATAAGTTCTACGATGACCTTTTATTTCAGCATCATCATGAATACCGCCAACTGAAAAACGGAAAAATGTACGTCCAATGGCTTTGGCAATAGAACGACCAATAGAGGTTTTACCTACACCTGGTGGCCCTACTAATAGTAAGATAGTTCCATTTATGCTGCCCTTTAATTTACCAACTGCTAAAAATTCTATAATTCGATCCTTAACGTCTTCTAAGCCTTCGTGATCTTGATCTAAAATTTTTCTTGCTTGTTTGATATTTAATTTATCTTTAGAAAGTTTACCCCATGGTAATAGAGTTAGCCAATCTAAATAATTACGAGTAACGGCATATTCAGGTGAGCCCATTTCCAACATAGACATTTTTTCCAGCTCATCATCAATACGTTTTCTAGCTGGTTTTGGTACTGTCAATTTTTTCAAGCGATCACTAAATTTATCTATTTCAGCAGTGCGATCATCTTTTTCAATTCCAAGTTCTTTTTGAATTACTTTTAATTGTTCTCGTAAAAAGAATTCCCGTTGGTTTTTTTCCATTTTCTCTTCGACTTGTCGCCGAATTTCTACCTGAGCTTGGGCTTGTTGTAATTCTTTATTCAAAAGAATCAGGACTTTTTCTAGCCGTTTTAAAATATTCACAGTCCCTAAAATAGTTTGTAGCTCTGATTTGTTAGCCGTTGTCAAACTAGCAGCAAAATCTGCCAATGGAGAAGGCTCTTCTGGACTTGAACGTTGTAGAAATATTTTAAGTTCTTCATTATATAATGGATTTAACGGTAATAGTTCCTTTATAGTATTAATCACTGCTAAAACATATGGTTTAATTTCTTCTACATCTTCATAAGGTTTTTCTGGATAATATTTAGGTCTTACAATGAGAGGTCGCTCGTAAGTTTCCCATTTGGCAACTCGAAATCGGTGTAATCCTTCTATTACAACTTGTAGTTTATCATCAGCTTGAACAATACGATGTAAGCGGCAAACAGTTCCAATTTTATAAAAATCAGAGGTTTTTACATTATCTATATTGCTTTTTTTAACCAATAATAGCCCCAACATATTATGAGGAGAATCTGTAATAGCTTTAACTGTATTTTCCCATAAATCTTTTTCTATAATTAGCGGAATGATTTGATGTGGAAAAAAAGGTCGATTAGTAAGAGGTAAAATATGTAGAGTATCTGGAAATTTATCTTCTACTGTTATAATTTCAGTATTACTTTCTTCATTATTGTCTGCCATTTTATCATCACTAATAGGGTCAAGTGTTATTTCTGTCTCTTCGTTCATAAATTACTCTATATTAAATAAATTATATTAATATTCCCTAGTGTCAGAGAGAATTACATGATAGAATCCATTAGATTTTTTTAGATTCAACCAAATATTATACTATAATTTTTTGGATAAATCTATTTTTAGTTTTTAATCTTAATTTTTATAATTAACAATGAGATTAATAATTTTAATTAATCAAAACTGAACTTAATTTTGGCATTCCAACCTAAAAAATTTCTAGCTGCTTTAACTAATAAATCTGGTGTATATCTGATGTTAGATATTACCAATACAGTTTTATACGTGGGTAAGGCTAGACATCTAAAAAAACGTCTGATCAGTTATTTTACCAATAATGTTACCAGTCCTAAAACTAAAGCATTGGTTAAACAGATAGCTAATATTGAAGTAATTGTTACTCATACGGAAAATGAGGCATTAATTCTAGAAAATACTTTAATTAAAAAACATAAACCTCGTTATAATATCCTACTTCGAGATGATAAAAGCTATCCTTATATCTGTTTATCTAATCATTTTTTCCCAAGTTTAAATATTCAACGTAGCAAACCAAATGGCCAATGTTTTGGACCATATCCACATTCTCGAGCTGTCTATGAAACCTTAAATTTATTACAGAAATTATTTAAGATTCGACGTTGTCAAGATAGTTTTTTTCGTACTCGTTCTCGTCCTTGTTTACAACATCAAATTCAGCGTTGTACAGCTCCTTGCGTTGGATTGATCAGTGAAACTAGCTATCAAGAATCTGTTCAACAAACTGTTTTATTTCTAACTGGTAAAAATCAAATTATTATCGATACATTAATTATTAAAATGCAGGCTGCATCCCAACAATTAAAATTTGAACAAGCTGCTGAATTACGGGATAAAATTAGTAGTTTAAAAAAGATACAAGAACGGCAATATGTTAGTTCTGCAACTGGAGATATTGATATAATTGCTGCTATTATCCAAACTAAAATTGCTTGTGTACAAGTTCTCACAATTCGTTCTGGTCAACATATTGGCAGCAAAGCCTTTTTTCCAAAACTTCCATTATCAGAAGATGTTACTGAATTATTGACAGCATTTTTATCTCAATATTATCTTAATCCAATTAATGATATACCCAAAGAAATAATTATCAATCAACATGTTGACGATTTAGATTTATTAACTCAAGTTATTGATCAGCAACGTGAACGGCAAGTTATCATACGTTCTAAAGTTAGAGATAAAAGAACTAGATGGCTCAAAATGGCAATTGAAAATGCTCAGATTAGTCTATTACAAAACCAACATAATCAATATCATGAACGTTTAGCTGCTTTAGCAATAGCTTTGCAATTAGAAGCAATTCCACAACGTATGGAATGTTTTGATGTTAGCCATACCTCTGGAGAAGCAACGGTAGCTTCCTGTGTAGTTTTTGACAGTAATGGATTTTGTAGGAATGAATACCGACTGTATAATATTGATAATATTGTTCCAGGAGATGATTATGCAGCCATGCGACAAGCCTTATTACGCCACTATAAAAATGCTACTAAATTACCCAATATATTATTTATTGATGGTGGCAAAGGCCAAGTGAAAGTAACACGAGAAGTATTACAAGAATTAAAACTGACTATTTACATCGTTGGTATCGCCAAAGGCCCTAGTAGAAAAGCTGGCTTGGAAACATTGATATTATCAGATAATTCCTTTAATTTAGATAAAAATTCTCCAGCTTTACATTTAATCCAATTAATAAGAGATGAAGCCCATAAATTTGCTATTACTGCACATCGGAAACAACGAGCTAAAATAAGACGTACTTCAATTTTAGAAACAATTGAAGGTATAGGTTCTAAACGAAAACAACAATTACTGATTCATTTTGGTGGTTTACAAGGAATTTCTAAAGCTGGGATTATTGATCTAGCTAAAGTTCCAGGCATCAATCAACAATTAGCTCAAAATATTTATGATTTTTTTCAGGAAGATACCAAATGAATAATGGAACCTTATATTCAGTTGCTACTCCAATTGGTAATTTACAGGATTTGAGTCCACGAGCCAAGTCTATTTTAGCTGAAGTCGACCTAATTGCTGCTGAAGATACTCGTCATAGTCGGCAATTATTAACTTACTTTGGGATTAGTACTCCTTTACAATCCTTGCATGAACATAACGAAAAACAGCAAGCACAGGTATTATTACGACGATTGTTAAATGGTGATAACATTGCCTTAATAAGTGATGCGGGAACTCCATTAATAAGCGATCCAGGCCAATATTTGTTACAATTAGCTTTAACAGAAAAGATCAATATTGTTCCTATACCTGGAGCTAGTGCATTAATTAGTGCCTTATCAGTGGCTGGATTTCCGGCAGATAAATTTGTGTTTGACGGTTTTTTATCGGCTAAAACTAGTACTCGACAACAACGTTTAGAACAATTAAAAATAGAAACCAGAACCTTGGTGTTTTATGAAGCTCCCCACCGAATCATTGCTTGTGTACAAGATATGTTAAAAATATTTGGTGAACAACGGGAAGTAACCTTAGTTAAAGAATTAACCAAAATGTTTGAAACTATATATCGGGATAATTTATCTGGAATTATAAATTGGTTACAAGATAAACCAGAACATACTAAGGGTGAATTTGTATTAGTTGTACAAGGTTTTATCCCCCCAGATAATAAAATTATAACCCCAGAAGCAGAACGAATTTTTTTACTATTAAGAAAAGAATTATCTTTAAAACAAGCATCTAAGTTAACTAGCGAAATCACTGGAATTAGTAAGAATAGTTTATATGCTGCTGGATTGGATAAAGTTTAATTAACTGAAATTATATCATTTTATGTTGACATATTAACAAACTTACCACTATTATATTTAGGATTACCAGATAGTGTTATTGTTGCTCACTCAGTTTTCTACATATTTAATGACAAAAATATCCATAAATTATAATCACATTATAATTTCAACGTAACTACCTACCATATAATTTCAACGTAACTACCTACCATGTAAAAAAGTATGTACAAAAAAGTCAAAAAATAGTAAACTAAAGAGATGAAAGACTTACCAAACGACATAGACTCACTAAAA
>JASFYV010000065.1:0-12313 GCA_045046925.1 Candidatus Marithrix sp.
TTACTTATTTGTCTTTGGGCTTTTACATTTTTGGCAAATTGAGTTCATTTCTTTCATTTGTCTATTTTACCAGTAATTATAGTTTAAGCCCAGTACCCGTTTTTATTCTTGCTCATTTATCCAACAGATTCTTTCAACCATTACTAGTTAAACCTTTCCAATTATTAGTTATTAAGTTTCTAAATAGCTTGTAATCTGATAACCTTTGTTTTCCAGCTTCCTTTGACAAGAAGGTGATATCTTCGCTATGTTTAATGTAATCAACTACTGTTTCCATTACGTTTGTGAACATCTGTTCATCTTTCTTGCCGCAGGCTAAACTATGAATCGACATTTATTACTGTGTCGTAGTTGCTATCTTTATCTTCAAGCTTTCACAATTTGGACATTTTTCTGATTAGTTCTTTCATAATTCTATTTTAAACTATTAATTCCTATTTGGTTAGTTTTAATTTAAACCCACTACCTTCACATCATACATAATTAAAATTATTAAACAAGGCATTGATAATTAAATAATTAGCCTAAATAATTTACCCAACCACTATTTATAATAGATGGAACCAATGCGATTTATTCCTTATTATATCCTACATATAATAGTATTTCCCAATTTAGTGAAGTAAACCACCCATTATTCCCCTCTTAATTTAGGAGAGGATGGGGAAGTGTACAAACGGAAAATGCTATATATACCCAATTGAATATATTACCAAGTAATTGATTATTGAATTAAGTAAGATAATTACTAAAAATTAAGATTTATTTAAGAGACAAATAATATGTTAGTTAAATTAGTTCGTGAAGGCCTAGGGCGTACCATTGCTTTAGGCAATTATTTAACCTTACCAAAACCAAAACAACGCCTAGAAACTGAACAGAAAACAGTTGATGAGAAAGCCAAACAATTATCTTTGTATCAATTTTATGCTTGTCCTTTTTGTATTCGTACCCGTAGAGCTATTCATCGGCTAAATGTACCAATTGAAATTCGTGACGCCCAAAATGATAAGGAACATCGTAATACATTGTTGAATGAAGGCGGGAAATTGCAAGTACCATGTTTGACAATTAATGAAAATGGTAAAACTCGTTGGTTATTTGAATCTGCTGATATTATTAATTATTTGAACCAACAATTCGATTAGCTTACATAAAATGCTGGAGCGTCATATGCTTACCATATTACGATAATATCATTAATATTCAAGTATATGGCGTTTTAAAAAAAATTAAAGTATTAATTTATGGTAGGAAAAACATTTATTATAATGATAAATAATCACTACCCAAATAGCTCCAATATGGTTTTCTAGTTTTTTTGAAAAGAGTTTTTCTCACAAAACGTGCAATACGTTGACATAACATATTGTTTGATATCTAATTTATACTAGATGCTTTATGTCTTTTAGAAGGAAAATAGATTTATATACTTACCAGAAATCTGTATAAGAAACAGTATATTGCCGATAAAATGAGGGTAAGGAATTCCACAATCCTTGGACACCAGTTATAGGAATGTTACTATAAAATACTTATTTTTTATAATTGAATTGTTTGAACATATTTTATGCGTGCATAATTAAATGTTTGTAAAATAAATGCTTAAGTTACAAAAAAAGATTGATAATCCCGACACTTAATAAATAACACCAATCGCAAGTCCAAAAAGACAAGAGAATTAACACGGTTGGTTGCAAATATATCAACTTCCTCATTCATCAAATTTAAATCTAATTGAAAATATCCTAAATAGAATTTGCTATAATCTTAAACTTATCCATAGATGTTTTTTGCTGATATGCGTACCAACCAAGTAGAAAATATTTGACTTGAGTATTTAAATCAAGTTGTTCAAGCAAATTGCTAATAATATTAAGATCAATCTCATCTTGTAAATTAGGGATAATTTTATTATATTCACTAATAATATTAGTAGGATAAAATTCAGTAAAAAAATGAATTACATGGTTTATAAATTTTGTATTCAATTCATCTAATTGGGTAATATCTGTATGCTGGTGAATAACTTGGTTAGCAAAATCGGTTATTGGACTATCTAAATCTGGTAATAGCTCTAGCTTATTTCGCCAAGGTTTTTCCAACAACCATTCACCTAACAATAGTAAAATACGAGTATAACGTTGTGAACGCAACATTTCACGTACTTGAATATAAGCATCGTTTTGTTTAGTTCTTACTTCTGATTGTAATTCTGTTAATTTGTCTTGATAATATGGTTGGACAGATTGCAAGTTTACAGTAAAAATATCCCAATCTTTCGCTATAGTTAAAATACTATTAATCCATTTAATTTCTTGATATAAATTTATATATGTTTTCTTAGGAATCAACGGTTCATATAAATTTAAACAAGATAATAAACGTTGTAAAGCCAACCACATTTGATGTATTCCTTCAATATCATCACCATATAAAACTATGTCTTCATTGGCTTGTAAATGTTGGAGGCAATGCCAAATAATATGAATGAAAGCTTGTTCAGATGTCATATCATGATTGAGTTTAACTGAATCAGCTATATAAAATTCTAACGGTTTGGGTTTACATAATGCGTAACCGATTGCTGCTTTACTTTTATTTTCAATAGTAAGTGGTATATCATCCAATAAGAGCAAAGCAACTTTATATAACGTAATTTCTGAACCAGATTTAAGTTCTAATTCTATTTCACTAATTGGTCTACTATCAGTTGTAGTTTTTACTTTGCCTTGATCAAGTGCAACTTCAATCGTACTATCTTCTATAGTTAATAACCAAGTTATTCGTTTGAAATCTGTAATAAATATTGGTTTAATACTAGCAAAATTGGTGGGTAAATAAGATAAAGCTGCTGCTGGAATTTTCTCATAATCTGGAGTATCACTAGTTATAAAGGTCTCCCATTCTTGACGAGTATGTAAACCACCGATTCCACTACCAGCAGTTTTTAAAGTTTGGACTTTTTTATCTCCAATATGGCGAATTCTAAAGCCAATTTTATTGCGTAACAAATCATGTTCCACAGTGTCAAAATATATACTATATAACTGTTGTGAATCAGTCTGTTGCTGTAATAATGGATGTTGTTTTACTTTGTCAATATCCTTAGGATTTAATAATAGTTTTAGTTCAGTTTCAATCATTATATTAATATTGTTGCTAAAAAAATTAATGTAAGATGCAATGAAAATTATGGAAAGATGTAATTCGTTTATTCATTACATCCTACAGTTTATAATTAGTTATATCACATATACCTTTCGTGATTTAATAAACTGGATAAAATTTATATTAATATATTTAAATCTTATAACCAATTGCCAATTAATAAGAAAGGAGCCCAATATGCTGGATGCCGATACATTCTTTTTGCGGCTAGATTTCTTTGAGCATTTTGTAAAGCCTGAGCTTTAGAAAGTTCTGGATTTTGTAATTGTTTATAAAAATCAGTGATAAGTTGTGATGTAGCACTATCATCTACAAACCATAAACTAGCCAAAGCACTTCTAGCTCCAGCTTTAATTGCTACTCCAGCTAATCCTAAAGCAGCTCGTTCATCTCCAACAGCAGTTTGACAAGCACTTAAAGTTAGCAGTTCAACTTGTTTCTTGCGTAAATCATTTAGTCTAAATAATTTTTCCAAACGATCCATTGTCAATTTATCATCATAAGTCAATAAAAAACTATACTTAGGATTGCGATCAAATTGCCCATGTGAAGAAATATGGATAATATCAAAAGGAGAATTTTCTAAAGCATCATTAACTGATTGCAATAAAAACTTTTCGTCAACTAATGTAGTACTATTATTGAATAATTTATCTATATCACTAATTTCCTTAGTTACACTGGGTAATGGTGCAAAATTTTGAACTGATTTAGATAATCCATTAAGTAAAATTTTGATGTTGTTTCTTGGCAGAGGTCTAGGGTCTGTTAAAGTTAAACTAGGAGTTATCGCAAGAGCAAGATAATCAAATAAAAACTTATTGTCAACTTCATTGTATAAAGCTACAAAAGGAATGGTGCGTAAAGGACCATCAGGGACAATCACTAAAGTTTTAATATTATGTGCTGCAATTTCATGTTCGAGAGGTTTAATTATCCAATTATATAATTGTTTAGCTTGTTTTATAAAACGACCTTCTGTCACACGTTGTAAATTTTTGCTAAATTCCAATACAACTTGCTTAATTTCTTTATAACCTATAGGTACAACAATTTGATCTAAATTATCAGAAGTAGTGAATAATAATTCAATCCGATCAGGCAATAAAATTGGATACAACACTGCAGTATTTTCATCTAGGTTTTTTAATTCTGTTATTTGAGTTTTTACAGCCGAGACACATTCATCTTGGAAATAATCTTGTAATTCAGCTTCTTTAAGTTGTTCAACAGCATCTCTAGCTTTAATTAAAAGTTGCTGTTTTTGGTCTGAATCAGGTGGTAATTGTTTAGCTTTTTTTAATAAAGCATCGGCAAGACTATAATAAATAGGACGAATACGTTCGTAAAATACCTCATTTACATTACGTTGCCCATTAGTTAAACTAGTTCGAATAGGTTTTAAATAATCAAAAGCACGTTGATAGGCAGATAATGATTCTTCCAAATTTTCCTGAGCTTTCCAAATATTGCCTTGTTGCCATTCCCACAGATATAACAAATCTGGCATTTCTTGAGCAAAAAATATTGCCTCTCTGGTTAATTTCAAAGCCTCTGGGTAAAGTTTTCTTTGCTCATAGAGTTGTCCCAAAAAACTTTTAGCATATGAAGTCAAACGACTATCTTGTAATTGGGTAGCAAGTCGTAAAGCTTCTGCAAACATATTGTAAACATTTAACTTAGAATTAACTGCTTGAGCTTGTACTTTAAAAACTAACTGTCCCAAACTAAGTAAATGAAATGACTTAGCATAATTGCCTGGTAATCTATCCAATAAAGGTAGAATTTTTTCTAAAATTATGACACTATTTTCTGGTTGACCTTGTTTAATGTATACCTGTGCTTGGTTACTTAAGGCTTGAATTTGTAATAAATTATCATTATAATGTTCTGCTATTTCAATTACTTCTTGATATATTGGTAATGCTTCAGAATAATACTGTTCAGCACTTAACGCATTACTCATATTATTCAACAGTGTAGCTAAAATTAATTTATTATCCAAAGTACGAGCCATAGATAAGTATTTTTCTAGTTCTTCAAATGCTGCATCTGGTTGTTGCAAAGCTAATAATATATCGCCTAAATAACTATGAGCTAATACTTCCTGTTCTGGTGTACCATCTGCTACAGATATAGCTTGTTGAATAGCATTCAATGCGGAATTATAATCACCTAACGCTTGGTAGGCATTACTAAGTTGCAGTAAAGTATTAAATTGCGGAGCATTCTGCAAAGATGTTTCCCAAACTTCAATTGCTTGAGTAAACTTCCCTTGTTGATAAAAATTATTGCCTCGCAAATCTTCACTAGCGTTCACTATATTAGTAAAAACACTAATCATTAATAATATGTAAAAAATTTTCATAATAAATATTACCTCTTGGAGATGGCTTTGTTGTCTTTTTATAATTAATTGGTTAAAGTATTAGTAAATCTATCTCACAAACTTTCTGCATAACACCAATACTAAACAATCTTATCATAGTCACTCAATAAATTTTAATTTCTTATCTTTGTAATTTAAGTTAAACTAATATAAATTATTAACTAATTTAACTATTTAGCCAACTATTTAAACCATGAATAAAATTGTAACCAAAATAACATCACCAATAGGATCAATATTTGCCGGAGCTACACAACATGGAATTTGCTGGCTTGATTTCAGTGAAATATTGGAAACTAAAGAGATTATATATGGCAATAATAAACATCTTAACAAATTAAAAAAACAATTAACCGAATATTTTGCTGGTAATAGAAAAAACTTTGATTTACCACTAGTTATTACTGGAACTAAATTTCAATTAAGTGCATGGCAAGCTTTACAAGAAATTCCATTTGGAGAAACTCGCTGTTATCAAGAACAAGCAATTAAAATTGGCAATCCTAAAGCTGTTAGGGCTGTAGCAAATGCTAATGCCAACAATAAAATAGCAATTATAATTCCTTGCCATCGAGTAATTGCTAAAACTGGAAAATTAGCAGGTTATGGTGGTGGAGTTTGGCGAAAACAATATTTGCTGGATTTGGAAAGAAATATATAATTACTTATTTCTTTTTAACAATAAAGCTTACTAATTGCAAAAGATATATTGTTAAATATAAAAATGACAGAATTATAGAAAAGGAAAAACCTTATTGCTAAGTAATAATTTCTTAAAAAAAGAATTAGAGTAAAAAAATGAAAGAATTTAGCCGTACTCAACGAATTAATGAGCAAATCCAACGGGAATTAGCTTCCATTATCCATAAAGAAGTTAATACTAAAACCTTTGGTATGATTACAGTTTCTGGAGTAGATGTATCACCAGATTTAAAACAAGCCAAGATTTATGTAACCATTCTTGCTGGTGATGAAAAAACTACTGTCAAATATTTAAATAATGAAATGAAAGGTAGGTTGCGGTATGGTTTATCCCAACGATTAACAACCAGAACTACTCCTCAATTATACTTTGTTCATGATGGTTCAGTTGAATATGGAACCCGGTTATCAGCATTGATAGAATCTGTCAAACCTGAAGCAGAATAGTATATCAACGTTTAATTTAAAATTATTGTTAAATATAAATTATATCAATGGTCAAAAGAAATATAAATGGAATTCTACTGTTCAACAAACCAGTAGGCATCAGTTCTAATGCAGCTTTACAAAGAGTCAAACGCTTATTTCAAGCCAATAAAGCAGGTCACACTGGAAGTTTAGATCAACTTGCTAGTGGTTTATTACCCATTTGTTTGGGCGAAGCCACTAAGTTATCTAATTTTCTGTTAATGGCAGATAAATATTATGAAACCACTTTAACTTTAGGTTTTACCACATTAACTGGGGACGCTGAAGGCGAAATTTTACAAACTCGTCCAACTGATGATATTAGTCGGGAACAAATAGATAAAGTTGTCCAATCTTTTATAGGTTCTAATGAGCAAGTTCCTCCAATGTATTCGGCTCTTAAACATCAAGGCCAACCTTTATATAAATTAGCTCGTCAGGGTAAAACTATAGAACGTAAAGCTCGTACTATTAATATTTATGATATTGAAGTTCAAAGTTTTATTGATAATTATTTAGCTATAAAAGTACATTGTTCTAAAGGCACTTATATTCGTACTTTAGCAGAAGATATAGGTGAAATTTTAGGTTGTGGAGCTTTTGTCAGTCGGCTACATCGGGTTAGAGTAGGAGACTATCAAAATATGATAGATTTTACTACTTTAGAACAGCAAGCTGATTTAGAGGCTTTGGATAAGTTATTAATTCCTATGGAAACAGCAATTTTGCATTGGCCTAAAGTTAATTTATCCACGGAACTTACCTATTATATTCAACAAGGTCAAGCAGTTCAAGTTCCCCAAGCTCCAACTGATGGTTGGGTACAATTATTTAATGAAGAACTATTTTTAGGGATTGGCCAAGTATTAGAAGACGGCAGGGTTACACCTAAACGTCTGATAAACTATTAACTCACATCATCCAAATCAAGATCGCTCCTAATCCTAATCGATACAATACAAATGGGAGCATGCCAATATGATCTAATAAGTTGATAAAAATTTTAATACATAAATAAGCACTGAGAGCTGAAAATACTATTGCTAACGATAAAGTTGTCCAATCGACTGCAATATTTTGATTTATCAAGGTAACCGTTTTGCTAGCACCAGCTAAAATAATTACCGGAATTGCTAATAAGAATGAAAATCTAGCAGCAGCCTGTCGGTTTAAACCCAAAAATAAGGCAGCGGTTATAGTGATACCAGAACGGGAAGTCCCTGGGATAAGAGCTATTGCTTGAGCTATGCCAATTAATAATACATCTTGCCAAGTTAAGTGGAATTCATTTCGGTTTTTAGTACCACTCACATCAGCTTCCCATAACAATAGGCCAAATAAAATTGTGCTACTAGCAATTAGCATAGGTGAACGTAGTTGATCTTCCCAACCAGCGATAGATATAGTTAAACCAGCTAATCCAACTGGAATAGTAGCAAATCCTATAGCCCATACTAGACGGCTTTCTGGAGTTAATTGTTTGGTTTTAAATGATAATATCCAACTAGCTAGTAATGATTTTAGATCATGGCGAAAATATAATAGCACTGCTAATAAAGAACCTACATGTACAGCAATGTCAAATGCCAAACCCTGATCTTGCCAACCTGTCAGTTGCGGAAATAAGATTAAGTGGCCAGAACTAGAAATAGGTAAAAATTCGGTTAGTCCCTGCATAACAGCAAGAATTATAATATGTAAAATGTCCAATGGAAGTTAAACTTAGTTAAATGTTGAGTTTATAAGATTTGTCGTAATTTATGAATATATTACAGTATTGACTGACTAAATGATATATCTGGGTTTAGTCAGGCAAGCTTGCTACTAGTCTAGTTAAACTTTGTATTCTTCCATTTCATGAAAATTCAAATAGCGATAGATTTCATCAGCATCTGGAGTTATTGCTTTAAAACATTGCATATATTCACTTACAGTGGGCATTTTACCAAGTTTAGCCCCAACTGCTGCTAATTCAGCCGAAGCTAAATATACCTTAGCTCCTTTACCTAAACGATTAGGAAAGTTGCGAGTAGAAGTAGAAATAACGGTAGCATTTTCTTTAACTCTAGCTTGATTACCCATACACAAAGAACAACCAGGCATTTCAGTTCTAGCGCCAGATTTACCAAAGGTTGAATAGACTCCTTCTTGAACTAATTGCTTTTCATCCATACGGGTTGGTGGAGCTATCCATAATCGTACTGGAACTTCTTCTGTCAATATCTTACTAGCAGCCCGATAATGCCCGATGTTAGTCATACAAGAGCCAATGAAAACTTCGTCAATTTTCTCGGCTGGAATTTGAGATAAAGGTTTAATATCATCTGGATCGTTAGGACATGCTAATAATGGTTCTTTGATCTTATTTAAATCAATCTCGATTATTTTGGCATATTCTGCATCAGTATCTGCTTCTAATAAAACTGGATTAGCCAACCAAGCTTCCATTGCTATAATTCGTCGTGCTATAGTATTTTTATCATTATAATTATTGGCTATCATCCAACGCAATAAAGTAATATTGGAAGTTAAATATTCAATAATTGGCTCTTTATCCAATCTAACTGTACAGCCATTAGCCGAACGTTCTGCTGAAGCATCAGCAAATTCAAACGCTTGTTCAACTTTTAACTTTGGCAAACCTTCAATTTCTAAGATTTTACCAGAAAAAATATTTTTTTTGCCAGTTTTAGCAACAGTCAATAAACCTTTTTGTATTGCAACGTGAGGGATTGCATTGACCAAATCACGTAAAGTAATCCCAGGCTGTATTTCTCCTTTAAATCGTACTAGAACTGATTCTGGCATATCTAATGGCATAGTTCCCAATGCTGAGGCAAATGCAACTAAACCAGAACCAGCCGGAAAACTGATTCCAAGTGGAAATCGAGTGTGAGAATCTCCCCCAGTACCAACCGTATCTGGTAAAATCATCCGATTCAACCATGAGTGAATAATTCCATCACCTGGTCGTAATGAAACTCCACCACGTTGTCCCATAAAAGTTGGCAAGTTATGTTGAAGCTGAATATCAATTGGTTTTGGATAAGCCGCAGTATGACAAAAACTTTGCATAACTAAATCGGCTGAAAAATGTAAACAAGCCAACTCTTTTAATTCATCACGAGTCATAGCTCCAGTAGTATCCTGCGAACCTACCGTAGTAATTTTTGGCTCACAATAAGTACCTGGCCGAATTCCTTCTACATCACAAGCTTTTCCAACCATTTTCTGAGCTAAAGTAAAACCAGTAGTATAAGTTTTAGCTGGCTTGGGACGAATAAATACTGAAGTTGGTTCTAAGTCTAAAAATTTACGAGCTTTATTAGTAAGAGTGCGACCAATGATTAGTTGGATTCGTCCACCTGCTTGAATTTCATCAGCTAAAGTAGTTGGATAAAGTTTAAAAGTACTGATTTCTTCGCCAGCCTGATTTACAATGCTACCTTGATATGGATAAATGGTAATTATATCACCATGATTTATTTTGCTAACATCACATTCTATCGGCAAAGTACCAGAATCTTCAGCAGTATTAAAAAAAATTGGAGCTATTTTGCCACCTAAAATTACTCCACCTTGACGTTTATTAGGAATAAAAGGAATATCATCTCCAATATGCCAAATCAATGAATTAATTGCTGATTTACGAGAAGATCCAGTACCAACTATATCCCCACAATAAGCAACTGGCTTGGGCAAATTGGCTAAAACTTCCAGAGCATTTGGCATCTTATTGATAAGCATTGATTTAGCATGTAATGGGATATCTGGCCGACTCCAAGCTTCTGAGGCTGGGGATAAATCGTCAGTATTGGTTTCTCCATCTACTTTAAATACCGTAATAGTAATAGATTCTGGTAATTTAGGTTTAGCTGTAAACCATTCCGCTTCAGCCCAAGAATTTAAGATTTGAGTAGACCATTTATCTTGTCTAGCAACTATTTTATCAAAGGCTTCAAAAATCAATAAAGTATGAGATAATGCTTTGGCAGCAATTGGAGCTAAATCTTCATTATCTAGTAAATCTACTAAAGGTTGGAGATTATAGCCACCTCGCATTGTGCCTAATAACTCAGTTGCATAGTTTGGAGTTATTAAAGAGCATTGTTTATTACCAGTTGTTAATTTAGCTAGAAAATTGGCTTTTACTTGGGCAGCTTCATCGACTCCAGGTGGAACTCGATCCACTAATAAAGCTAATAGTTCTTGGTCATCTGAATTTTCTATTAAATCTACTAAATCAGTTACTTGTTGGGATTTTAATGGTAAAGCTGGTAAACCTTGCTCTGCCCGTTCTGTACAATGTTGTGTGTAAGCTTCTAGCATTTTAATGCCTCATAATTTTAATGGATTTTACTAAGCAAATTAAAGTTTATAGAGTTTCCCGTTTGCGTAAAGTACTAAAACCACCTCTTGCGTCAATACCATTAAGGATTTACATTAATGTCATTCCCGTGAAGTTTATCCTCAACTAGATTGGGGAATGGGAATCGTAGAGACTCTGGATACCAACTTTCGTGGGTATGACAAGAATCCTTAACTTAATGGCATTGATCCCTTGCGTCCCATTCTTAATTAAAGAGATGCTTAAGGGAGGTCGCATCCAATCGGGAATTGTTATATAATCCGATATTAAATTTCTATTTTTTGAGGAAAATCTGGGATTAATATTGATTTATTTGACATTTGGAATTGTAAAATTTTATCGTACCATCTTGTTTACAAATCCACACTTCCTGAGCTTGTTGTTCAAAATAAAGTTGCCGTTTTTCTTGCATTTCTTCGTCAGTATTAGACAATACTTCTATACAAATTTCTGGGGCAACATTCTATTTCATTTTTAATGATTATAAATCGTTGATTTGACACCCAAGCAACATCGGCAACTTTAGTTCCAGCTTTAGTCCAAATAGCACATTCAGGTAAAGTTCTACCATTTTTATTTAATGAGCGTAGCAGATATTCAATTTCACCTTGATAAGCAGAATGATATACTTTAGCTGGTGACATAATTATTTGTCCTCTACGGTTTAATTCAATCTTAAAAGGTAAATTTTGTAAATCCTTATGTTTACAAACTTGCTGCCAGTTCATAAGCTTATCTCCATAAATGGTAATTATTATTTAATAGGAACTAACCTATCTCCAAATGGAGTCCGTACTACCCTCATACCAGGTGGAACATCTTCATCCTTAATTACTTTTCTCTTAAAATTCTTATAAATCTCTTTACGTTTTTCTAGGTTTTTATTACGTTTTTTATTAATAGTAGGTTTAGTTGATACTGGAGTTCTCTTAGGTCTGAGTGCTTTACGTTCTTTTAAACTTAATGCTGCGATTGTTATTCCATCACTTTTTTCGATACATTTAACTCCATCTTTATCTTTATCTTTTCTACAAGGAGCATTTATCGGATATTCTATTTGCACTTCACGAGCTTCTACATTTAATAAATAATAACTTTCATATTTTTCTGATTTTATATATTTAGAGTCTATTTCTGTGCGTTTATTAGACTTAAGATACTGAATAAATTCTTTTTTATTAGGAGCTATCAAAATTGCAGCTCGTTTATTTCCA
>JASFYV010000066.1:0-13829 GCA_045046925.1 Candidatus Marithrix sp.
TAGTAACATTCCTATACTTCCACCTCATTAAAATTATTTACATTCTGAAAAATAAAATTGATAGTATCGATAACAGTATCAAACTTATTACGAAATTTCTTAATATAACGTTTTAATGAAGCCCAAGAATGTTCAATTGGATTAAATTCAGGAGAATATGCTGGTAAATAAGTTACATCCTGCTTGCTTAATTAATAATTCAGTTTCAAGTGATTTATGAAAAATTATCCATATACCTGTCCTGGTTCTAACTCTGGTAATATTCTCTAGATATACATTAAACAAGTCAGCATTCATACTGCCGTCGTAAAGAAATGGAGCTATAACAGTATGTTCATTAAGTGCTGCAATAATATTTATTCTCACGTTTTCCTTTACGGCACTCTAATACCTTTCTCCTTTCGACGCCCAACCATAATCCCTAATTATATTTGGTTTGATACCACTTTCATCAATATATACACATTGGGTTTTATCAATCCATTACTTCCAAAAATCCCTCTATTTTAGATTCATCTTGCTCTTCATAATTAAATGTTTTTTAAGAGTTATTCCTAGTTTAGCCAATGCTTTACTAATGGCTGATTGAGTTACTCCAATGTGCATGTTCATATTGAAATCTATCTGGATGTTTTAATACTTGTTGATATAATTCTGATAAATTTATTTTGGACGGTTGTTTTCCACAAATTGGCTTGGGAGATATTTCTCCTTTTAAATTATCCATTCTTGTGCTGTACTCCAAATATTTTGCTTGCACTTCTCATGCTATTCTTCAATAATCTATTGCATGTTTTCTTAAATCTTTACTATAATTCATTTCTTTTTATATATAATTTTATGGATTGATTTTATAGGAATGTTACTATAATTACGCACGTTCAGAAAAAGGTACACAAGTTAAATGTGAAAATTACCCCAGGAACTAGGATTAGTACTGTTGGTGCTTTATTATCACCTCATCATGTTCTTGACAATGCTTATGATGAACAGGCTATGACTGAAATTGGGGCCAATGTAATATTTCTCCCACCTCACCTGAATTAAATCCTATTGAAAATATTTGGTCTAAAGCTAAAACTTATCTCAGAAAAGTCTCTTAGACACTGAACAATTATATCAAGCTATCGCTGATGCTTTACAAACTATTACTCCTAATAAAGCTCGTAATTTTTTCAGCATTCCATATTGGCTCATATACATTCGGGAAACGCTATAAACAATAAATTATTGATTGGATTTGAGTTTGGTCTACTGGCTTTTGGTGTTATCCTGTTAATCTTTAAATCTTGTGAATCCTGATTCTGACATTTTGAACATGGATAGATAAGATTTTTTTATTCAGATAGTTTAACTTATCTTAATAATTTGTGTAATATACAAAAGGTTTTAATGGTTTAATCAGGTTTTATCATTTAATCCGTTAAATCCTGTTCAAAAACATTTTAACGAGGAAACAATTATGAAAAATGTAATACTAAACTTAATTTTATTTTGTAATGTCTGCTTTATGCTGTGGATACCTGTACTAGTTGAGGCAGGAACGATACAGCGTGTTGATGTGAATAACAATGGAGAGAAAGTAAAGTTTGGTAGTAAAGACCCTTTTATAAGCAATAATGGACGTTATATTGTTTTTCAATCACGTGCTTCTAATTTGATAGAAAATGATAACAAAGGATGGGATATTTTTGTTTACGATTTATTACAACACCAAATTGAACTAGTTTCTGTTGATAACGATGGTAAGCAAATAGGAGGGGAATTTCATCCACCTTCAATTAGTGCTGATGGTCGTTATGTAGTCTTTGCTAAAAAAAGCTTTTATAATAATAACCTCTTCATACATGATAGAGAAACGAGTATCACTAAAATTGTTGATTCTTATACACATAAATATCCATTGATTAGTTCTAATGGAAAATATATCGTATCTTTTTCTTCTAATGACCTAGTAGAATGTGATTCTGGAAGTGAAATTTACTTGCAAAACTTAGACTCTTACACGACAACATTTATAGGTTGTGGTACTTATTCATTCCTTTCAATCAGTGGTGATGGTAAGTTCATTGCGTTCACATCTTTTAATAAAGGTCGTTCCATTGTATCTGTTTATGACAGAACCAAAAATAATATTACTGAAGTTTCTGTCGATAGTAATGGAAATAAAGCCAATAAGTCTAGTAGACTTCCTAAAATAAGTACTAACGGCAGATATGTAGTATTTGAATCTGATGCAACTAATTTAGTAGAAAATGATACAAATGAACAAACAGATATTTTTTTGCATGATTTAGAAACTGGAATAACAAGTAGAGTCAATGTGGATAATGATGGTAATCAATCTAAAAAAGGAGGTAGTACACCATCTATAAGTGGAGACGGACGTTATGTAGCTTTTAATTCTGGTGATAATTTAGATAATGGTATTCCATCCAACAATAGGAGCAAAATATTTGTTCATGATATGCAAACCGGTGAAAATATTAATTTACCATCTCGTGATTATTTTATTGATTCACCCGTTAGTTTCAATACAGATGGGCAATACATAGCTTTTTTCACTCAAGTTGGCTCACCTTGGACTAGTTATCACGATGGACATATTTATCTTTACGACATGGGAGCCGGCTCCATCATAACCATCTCAGGCAAAGTAAACTCCCCAGACAATCAACCACAAGCCAACATTTCCCTCTGCATTGACAACAACTGTGAAGCAAATACAGATTCCACAGGCAACTTCACCCTAACTCGTGAATTCCGCAACGGCCTCTACCTTATTACTCCACAAACCTCCGAACCATTAAAATTTACCCCCAAATCTCAATGGTTAAATATTACCGACCAACCAATTGAAAACATAAACTTTATTGCCACCCCCTATGACCCAAATCCACATATTTATGTCAGCACCAACGCCACCCAATTCAGTGCCAAAAGACCCACAATAGATGTCAATATTCGCATGGACTTTGCAGGTGACGAACCAATTGAAAAAAACTACGATGTCTATGTAGCCGTTGGTACAGTCGGTGCTTCAATAGAATCAATGCTGTTTCACAATAAGCAAACTGGTTTCCAAACCACCTTAACCCCTTACGCAACAAATCAACGCATAACCCCAACCGATGATGAATGGCAAACAATTTTCACTTACTTCTTCGACAAACAAGTTCCACCGGGCGATTATTTTATACATGTTGGTTTAATGGATACAGATAATGGTGAATTAGTAGCAGAAGACCGAGTAGAAGTAAACTATAATCCCGATCCAAAAACTTATTACTATCCCGGCATGATAGGTGGTGTTGCCAGAATACCCACACCTAAATCAGAATTACCCAGTAACCCTGAACATACTGTAACCACAGAACTAGAAACCTACTTGCTAGATGGTGATGATAGCGAAGAAGCTATAGCCAAATTAGGAGCAGATGCCACCCTTGATTTAATGATTGCCACCTTAGATCATCGTGGCTTAAAAATGTTCAAAAGAGCCACAGGCATTCTCAATGATATTTCTGGAGCTGGAATTGCCTACATAGATTTTTCAGCAGATGTTAGTAATGGACAAATCAATACTAATCAACGTGATATGTTGTTCGGAGTTTATATACTTGGCAGCTTACTAGAAAAAGCCAGTCTATACTCAGTCGATCCAAAAGACTTAGCCGATAGCATTAAACGTATCTTTGTTGCCTCCAATGAACACAAACGAACATTAGCATCTGTAGCAGCAGCTGGTGGAGTTTCTTTTCCTACCAAATTCATATTTGATCATCTAGGATTTTTCTCATTTATGGCTGATGAACATGAATTAAAAGTAAAGTTACAAGCCTTAATTATTTACGATGATGACTTAGAAACACCCAAGAAAATAATGAGTAAAAACAATCTAAAAGATATGTATGTGTGTCAATTTAACGTACAATCCAAAGGTGTTAAAATTGGTGTTATGTTACCCGATCCCGGACTATACTTAATCACAGCAGAAGACCAAACGACTTACGAAGTAAGACAACAAACAATTATCATTGATGGTGCTGATGTCAGCGTCCAATTTGATTATGGTGAATACGGCACTGGCACATGGGATTATGAAAATAACGAAGTACAGAAATGTAGTTATTAATTGTTTGAACAAGATTTAGCGAATTAAAGGATAAACAGGATTTTAATTCAAAAACCTCAATCTACAAAAAAAATGTTTATAGCATTTCCTGATTAAGTTAAATGCAATCTCCCCTAATCCCCTTCTCAAATAAGAAGTAGACGCAAGAGATCAATACTATTAAGTTAAGCAGGGCGAACACATAGGTTCGCCCCTACCATATTGAAATATATTATGTAAGGGCAGACCTGCTGCCCTTAACTTAATGGCAGTGATGCAAGAGGTGGTTTATGTACTTTATACAAACTGAAAACGCTATAATCATGTTTCATCCTTTAATCCGTTAAATCTTGTTCAAAAATTTTTACATACTGTTGATATTTTTTATTTAGTCACACATCCTAGTATCAATATATCAAATATGTTAAGATTTATTTTTTAAATCATATATAATTATTTACTTACACAAAATACCTAATAAAAAACATGAAAATTATTTTAATATTCATTACCTTATTATTAAATTGCCTATTTATTTTACCGGCCAACGCAGAAGGTAGTCGAGAGTTAGTAGAGAATGGTGGCTATCGACCTTATTTGCAGTTTGCCAATAGAACAATGGTTGGTATCAAATTACAAACTAGTATTAAAGTTTATGTTAATGCAGGTGAACAAATTAATCTTGGTTCTAGTGTGCCAAAGAGTGCTAATGGCAATGCTGATATTGTTTACTCCAGCCCTCTAGGTGGACAAAACGGTAGTTGTGACGTGTTAAACACTGGTTTTGGATTGATTGATACATTGGCCAAAGAACAAGCTGGCCCATTACCCAATGCAAATGGTTATACACCATGTAGTTTTATCACTACTGAAACAGGAATTTATGAAATAGAATTTCGAGCTCCAATGTTTGTCACTAAATATAAATTGCCAAAAGCTGTTCTTACAACCCAACAATTTCCTATTGATAGTAATCAAAAACAGTCAGTTGCAGCTTGGGATATTACAGTTTTTAAAACTCCTGATGATGCAGATACTGAACAAAAAGGGCGAGTTTACACCAATCATTTGCCTTTAGATATGGGTGGTAAAAAGAAAGGCCTAAACTCAAAAACTTATTTTTTAACCAAAGATGGGTATTTATATCTAACCAATTTAAACGGTATTGAACCACATGGTTTTTTATTCTTCGCTAATAACAATGGAGTAAAAAATAATAATGGAGAATCTCTTTATACATCAATTCATGGTAACGATATAGATAACGTTACTATCCAAGTACATAGCCCTGAATTACCCGATACTGCAACAGATACTACTCATAAATTATTCTTTAATATACCTAGTGATGATTTGCCTTTGGATCAAGCACCTGTTGATTCACCCAATGGTAAAACTTGGTTACGTGCCACTCCTAAAGAGTTACCTACCTTAACTGAATTTGAATTTGTTGGAGAAGAAGGCTCTGACGGTTACGCTGGGACAGCTCCATTAAAAGGTGTATTTAGTTTCAATATAGATATGGAATTAACTTATTTTCTAACTGTTGATATCAATAATAACAATGTATTTGGAGATGGAGAAGATATAATCTTACAAGGTTCTACCATTGTAGGAGATAATCAGATTTCTTGGGATGGTTTGGATGGTCTAGGTAATCCATTGCCAGCTAGACAAGTTCCTTACAATGCTAAATTCAATTTTTTATTGGGTAATATCCATTTTCCATTTTGGGATTTAGAAAATAATGCCAATGGTTTTATTATAGAACGTTTGGATTGTACTGAAGCTTGTAATACTATCTATTATAATCATTCTGCTATTGCTGATAACAATTCGCCAGAACTAATTTCAGCACTAGATGGGGTGGATAGTTATGATGGTAAACATGCTTTTAGCAATAATTTTGGAGATGATAAAATTGTAGATACTTGGGCTTTTCCTAGTGTTCAGCAACAAATTGAAATCCAAACTAGTTTTGAATTAAAACAAGCCGATATATCAGTAAGCAAAACTCATACTACTGAGGTTAAACCATTAAATGGTGGCCCAGTTACTTATATTATTACAGTTAAAAATGATGGCCCTTCTGATGCTGCTGGAATCAAGGTACAAGATAATTTACCAGCTACTGTTACCGATCCTCCACCATTGTGGGTTTGTGAAGTTTCCGATTCAGTAAAACCAACTCCTGCAATCCAAAATAGTTGTTCTGAAACTAATGGTAGTGGAGCAATTGATATTACCGTTGACCTTCAAAATGGAGCTTCTGCAACTTTTGAAATAGTTGGAACTATAACTGCGGATGTCGGTGATGTAGTTACTAATTCAGTCACTATAACTCGACCCAATGATATTACTAATCCACAAGGTAATACTGCTAATGTCGATACTGAAACAGTAAGCCATTCCTTTGAAATAGCTCCACCAGATAATGAACCACCAGTTGCGATTGATAAAGCTACAGCTACTGATAATGCAACTCCAGTTCAAATACCAACTTTAGAAGCCAGCGATTCAGATGGTACTATAGCTAGTTATACCGTATATGACATACCTAATGCTAAAGGCTCACTATATTTGGGTGAACCGGATACTGGCAGTCTAATAACTGAGGGACAAATTCTCACTCCTGCTGATATAGACAACCTATATTTTATGCCTGCTGCTAGCACAACTGATGAAGTAATTTTTCATTATACTGCTACTGATAATCAAGGAGATGCCAGTAATCAAGCTAATGTAACTATCACAATTACTGCTCCATCAACCAATATACCACCAATCGCTGATGATAAAACTGTAACTTCAACTCCTAATGATGCCACCGCTAAAGTGAATGATTTGTCAGCAACTGATAGCGATGGTACGGTAGAATTTTTCAATATTACAACTATACCAGTCAGTTCTCAAGGAATTTTATATTTAGGTAATCCGAATACTGGTGGAAATCCAATTTTTGCTAGCCAAGAATTAACTCCAGCCGAAATAACTAATATCTATTTCCAACCTAATTCCAGCTTTATCGGTCAAGTTGAATTTACTTATATAGCTACTGATAATAATGGTTCTGAGAGTGAATCAGCCACAGTTACTATTCCTGTTACTGATTCTAATCAGCCACCAATTGCTGAAGATAAACAAGCTCCTAGCATACCTAATAATATTACTGGACAAGTACCAGCCTTAGAAGCAACTGATAGCGATGGTACGGTCGAATCTTATCAAATTAAAACTTTGCCGCCAGCAACTGAAGGGAAATTATATTTAGAAGAGCCAGCCAAAGGTGGTAAACCTATTGCAATAAATGAAGTTTTAACTCCTGAACAGGCTAAAAGTTTATTTTTCCAACCCAATACTAGCTTTAGCGGTGATTCTAGTTTTACTTACACAGCCACTGATAATAACGATGCAGTTAGTAATATAGCTACGGTAACTATACCGATTACCGCAGTACCAAACAATCCTCCAATTATCAATGACAATAGCAGCACTACCGATCCAAATACTCCAGTCACCATCGATATTTTGAGCAACGATAGTGATCCAGATGGTAATCTTGACCCAAGTACGATAGCTATTGCTAATCAACCAGCTAATGGTACTGTTGTAATCAATCCAGATGGCAGTGTTACTTATACCCCAAACAATGGCTTTAACACTGGCACAGATAGTTTTACTTATCGAATCTGTGATAGTGGTACTCCACCGTTATGCGATACTGCCACAATTACGATCACAATACCAACTCAAGAGCCACCAGTTGCAGTGGATAAAATTGCTGATATTACTCTGAATAATACGACTGTTCAATTACCACCATTATCTGCTACTGATGTTGACGGAACTGTAACTGTATATAATATTGCGACTTTGCCACCGACTGAACAAGGTATTTTATATTTGGGTGATCCTGATAATGGAGGAACTCTGATAACGGAGTTTCAACAACTTACACTAGATCAAATAGGCAATTTATACTTTAAGCCTAATAATAAATTTATTGGTGATGCCAGTTTTACTTACACTGCCACTGATAATTCAGATGCTGTTAGTAGCCCAGCTTTGGTAACAATTCCAGTAACTGCACCAGTAAATACTATTCCAATTGCCAATGATGACTTGACTACCACTGATATTGCTACTCCAGTTATTATTGAAATTTTGAATAATGATATTGACCCAGAAGGTGGACTTGATGTTGAAAGTGTTACGATTATTACTCCACCACCACATGGTACTGTTAATGTCAATATTAATATTAATATTAATAGTACGATAACTTATAAACCAGATGATGACTTTACTAAAGGCATTGATACTTTTACATATGAAGTCTGTGATACAGGAGTTCCAATCCAATGTGATACTGCTGAAGTCAGAGTTATAGTACCAATTTTAGATGACTTTCCACCGACTGCAAAAAAAGTAACTTCACCATCGATTCCTAATAATGTCACTACTAAATTACCATCTTTAGCCGCTACTGATGACGGTAGTGTAACCTCATATAATATTAGTTCACTGCCACCAACTAGCCAAGGTATATTATACTTAGGTGATCCTGATAATGGTGGGATTCTGGTTACTGCTGGTCAAGAACTTACTCCAGAGCAAATCAGTCAATTATATTTTGAACCTAACGAAAACTTTACAGGCAATGCGAGTTTTGCTTATACTGCTACTGATGATAAAGGTAATATAAGTAGTCCAGCTTTAGTTACTATTCCAATTGTAAAAGCTTTGGCTAATAAAGATGTGATAGCTAATGATGACAGTGGTTATACTGACCCGGAAATACCAGTTACTATTGATGTTGTCAAAAATGATATTGATCCAGAAGGTAATTTAGATACGGATAATTTGATTACCATAACCAGCCAGCCTAGTAAAGGAACTGTAGTTGTAAATAATGATAATACAATTACATATACTCCCGAAGCTAGTTTTACTTTTGGTACTGACGAATTCGATTATCAAATTTGTGATTCAGACTTTCCCCAAACTTGCGATACTGCGACAGTCATAATTCTAATACCTACATTGGATGACCCACCACCAACTACCAGCAATCAAACTGCTGAAACTATAACTAATGATGTGACTGCTAAATTACCAAGTTTAGTTGCGGATGATAATGGTACAGTGGTTTCTTATACTATTAAGACTCTGCCAGAGCAAGGAACTTTGTATTTAGGTGATCCAGCTCTTGGTGGTACTCCGATTCAAGCTGGCCAAGAATTAACTCCTGAACAAGCAGCTCAAATATTTTTCCAGCCTAGTTCTGGTTTTATCGGCAATGCTAGTTTTACTTTTACAGCTACTGATAATAATGGCGGAGAAAGTAGTTCATCGTTAATGTCTATTCCAGTTACGGCTCCAAGTAATAGTTCACCTACAGCTAATGACTTGGATGTTAGTACTAAACCTGAAACTCCAATTACAATTTCAGTATTAAAAAATGACAGTGATCCGAATGATAATCTAAATCCAAGTAGTCTAACTATTATTACTCAACCTAGTAATGGAACAGTAAAACTTAACATTGATACTGGGGAAATAGATTACACTCCAAATGTTGGCTTTACAGGTACGGATAATTTTACTTATCAAATCTGTGATACTGAGCAATTATGTGATACTGCCATTGTTACTATTACGGTATCAGATAAAGTTGCAGAACCGACTAATGAAGTAAAACTAATCGTTACTATCAGCGGTCAAGGTAAGGTAGAAGGTGATGACTTAGCTTGCAACAATAATAACGATCCATGCCAGCAATCATACGCTAATGGAACTTCAGTTACCTTAACTCCAACTCCAGAAATTGGTTGGGTATTTGACGGTTGGCGTGGCCATTGTGATGCTGACGGCAATGTAACTATGGATAACTTTAAGAGTTGTAAAGCAGTATTCGTAGCAGATGATGTGCCGCAATTTAGTTTGGATGTAGCTAGAAATGGCTCTGGTTCGATAACTAGTCAACCGACAGGAATTGAATGTAAAGATGATTGTAGCGAAGACTATGCTCAAGGCACTGAAGTTGATTTAGTTGCTAATCCAGATTCCGGTTTTGCTTTCACTAATTGGACTGGTGACTGTAGTGGAACTAATAAAACTGTCACAGTATTAATTGATAAAGCTAAAAGCTGTCAGGCTAATTTTGCTTTGGATGGTGACGGTGATGGAGTTGCTACTGATATTGAAGAAAATGCTCCAAACGATGGGGATGGTAATGATGATGGCATTCCAGATTGGAAGCAAAATAATGTAGTTTCTTTATTAATGCCTGATGGTAAGTATGTAACTATTGTAGAAAAAAATGGTTGTACTATTAATAATGTGCAACTTAGCGAACCTGGTTTAACTGTTGCTGATAATAGTCTAGTACCATTTCCTTTTGATTTAGATATGTCCTGTACTGATGCAGATATTGAGATTTTTTACCACGATGCTGATGATGTAGATATACATAGACAATATGCTGATGGTGAATGGCAAGATTTACCAGTAACACTAGGTAGTCAAACGGTTGGTGATAAAACAGTTACTACTGCCAGCTTCCGTCTCAATGATGGCAAAGTTGGAGATAATTCAGATATTAGTGGACATATAACTCATACCAGTGGTAGAGCATTTGCTCAAGAACGAGTGCAATGGGCTAACCCAAGTTATACCATTGATGAATTTGGGAATGTTGCCACAGTTGCAATTCAACGACTGGGAAATTGTGACGATAGGATCACTGTAGACTATACAACTAGAGATAATACCGCTCAAAGTCCAGATTACACTACTACTCAGGGAACTGTAACTTGGGAAGCAAATGATTGTAGAGATAAAGCAATTGGCATACCTATTACCAATGATAGCACTCAAGAAAGTGATGAAATTATCGATTTGATATTGAGCAATGCTGGCGGTGGTGCTTCTATTGTAGCTCCGGAAACCATTACTCTAACCATTATTGATGATGATTCGACTGATTCTTGTCATAGCTTTCCAACTTGTCAGGTCTGTTGTCCAACTTGTCAGGTTAATACTGCATTCAACGTAAAATCGTTATCAATTACTTTGCGAGTTGGAGAAAGTACGGAAATGACTCTGGCTGAAGGACAAGCGGAGCTTTTGATTAAAGAAATTCCTAACAATAGTCTTGTTTCTTTAGATGCTTGGCGACCACTGAATGATGGAGCTGCTGAATTAGAATTGACTGGAGTTAATGTTGGTGATACTAAAATGGTGATTAGTGATAGTGCTAACCCATTACAAACCATAACAATTTACATCAAAGTTATCGAAGACTCAACCAATCCAATTATCAATGTTGGCAAGTCTAAGTTTAGAATTAAAGCTATGCACACTACGGTAAAAGTTGGGCAGAAGTTGGATTTAATCGTTGCTGGTGGCGAAGGTGAGCTTACTATTAGTGAAATTCCAGATCGAAATATAGTATTGCTAGAAAACTGGATTAGTCTTAGTGATAGTGGTTCAGCCAAGTTCACTCTAACTGGGGTTAAAGTTGGTCAAAGTAAAATAGTTATCAGCGACCATTCAGTGCCACCGGAAAAAACTTCTATAGATTTAACCGTAATCGCTAGAGATATTAATTATGATCAAGGTAATGAATCTACTAACGATCCAAATAATCCTGATAACAATTCCAACAGCAATATTAAAGGCAATGCTTTGATAGATGCGGCTAACCAATATAAAATTGATAATGGTTTGTTAAATGGAACTGAAACAACTGGTAGCGGTTTATTGATTGGTAAAATTGGTGATTTAACTATCGATAATGACTGTCAATATGGTTTGGAAATTAGCATTCAAGGCACTATGACTGCTAGTCAATCTTGTTTTCTGGATAAGTTAAATTCTGCTACCCAATTAGCTAATCATAGTCGCATGACCTATACCGATGCAAAAACTGTATCTATCTCTAGCACTGTTAATATAGCTCCCCAACATGTTGGCCAAGTTGCTGATATATTGTTAATTGGAACTTATAATAATATCTCTTATGACATTTCCTATAATCGCAATGAACAAGATTGGCAAGTGTGGGATGGACGGCTTAGTAGTTTACCAACTGCTCAATATTATCCAGAATTAACTAAGCAAATTGAAATATTTATCTTTGCAGATGAATTAGATTTTATTCCAGGAGAATTTACTATCTTTGTTGGCTATCGCTTACTAAATGGCACAATAGTATTTAATGGGTTAGAACCTATTCATTTCTTTATCGGTAATAGTGGTAGCGTAGATTTACAACAAGATATAGTACGTGATGACACTCAAATTTGGAATGAAGTTGAATCCACTAGTATTTTTGCATCAGCTATTAGTAACCAAAATGACAGTAATGGTGATAATTTAACTTTTGCCTATTATGACACAGTAAATGTTACTGAATTCATTACTGTAGAACCACGTTATGTTGGTTTACCAGCAGATATATTACTGGCAGCCGGCTATCGTGGGCATTATAAAGAACAAGCCTATGCTAGAAATGGTGCTAGTTGGCAATTTTGGGATCATAGTCTTACTAGTTTATTACCAATTCAACATTATCAACGTTTACCAAAATATTTAGAAATACCAGTTTATATTGGAGATTTATCATTAAGACCTGGTTATTATCAGATATTTATCGGTTATCACTTAGATAATGATGTTATTGTATTTAATGGTTATGAGCCTACTAATTTTATGTTGGCAAATGGTATTGGGCTTGATATTGCTGGGCAGAAATTTGTTACAACTGCTAGGTTTATAAATTGGGGTTATCAAGATGAAAAAGTTCATAATCCTTTCTATGCACATGTTAATACTCAAGTTGGGATTGCTACCATTATTGCTCCAGAAACCAAACATATAGGTCAAACTGTAGAAGTTATAATGGTTGCTATACATGGTGATACTGATGTTAATACTCAATTGGAAGCTCCAACTTGGGGAACTTGGGATGCCAATAATGTATATATTACAAAATCTATCCCCGATATCCAGCTAGAGAAAAATATGTCAGAAATACAATTATTTGAAGGCATGTTTGCAAGTGGAGATTACACAGTTTACATCGGTTATAAGTTAGATAATGGTGATATTATTTATAATGGTGGAGAAGCGTTGTATTTAAGGATTGATTAAAAAACATTGGTATAAGGTATTAGATACAATATCTTATATCAATTTAATAATTATAAAACAATGAGATTATTGTAATGCAAATAAGACAATTATTCGATGCGACAACAAGTGGACAGAGATTCTAAGCTGATTGATTAACTTAGTTTAAATTTACGATACTTATTCATGCTGATCATATTACTGGTTCTAGTAAATTAAGGAAACTCCATTTTTCTAAAGCTAAATGATACATAAGAATAGTACTTGTGCCGATCTATTAGCGGAATATGGAGACACTATTTTATTAGGAAAACCTGAGTTAGATATAAAAATATAATTACAATTTATTGATAGTCCTAAATATAGTAGTGGTAAGTTTGTTAATACATTAATTTTATTATAATTTTAAATGGTCACCACTACTTTGTTTAGGACTACCAATTTATTTAATATAAATATGTTCCTAAATTTAGGAACACAATAGACTAGATGGAAATAAACGGGAATACTAGCTTTAAATAAATGGGAATAAATTATACCTCAAATTCCTGAGTTTTTTTAAGTATAGGAATTTTAATTA
>JASFYV010000067.1:0-6316 GCA_045046925.1 Candidatus Marithrix sp.
TGGTAAACGTCAGGGGTTATCCACTTTTCATTCTATCAAAAATGTTCTTTCTCCTTTTAATTCTCTCTTTTCTTAATTTGGGGGGGGCTGAGCAATTACGATATTACCATTCATTTTTAGATGGATATCTATAATAAAATATTGAAATATAATTTAACTACCCTATTAAAATCATCGTGTATACCAATAGTTAGGACAGTTTTTGAAAACTAAGCCTAGTTTATAGAAATAATTTATTGAAATTTAAATGTTTTATTATAAATAGAAAAATCATGGATATTAAAGCAGCATTAAAAACAGTTACAGAACGACGTGATTTAACAATGGATGAAATGTCATCTATAATGCGAATTATTATGACTGGTCAAGCAACACCTGCTCAAATTGGTGGTTTTCTAATTGGTTTGCGTATGAAAGGAGAGACAGTTACAGAAATAGCTGCTGCAACTAAAATTATGCGTGAATTAGTTACTCCAGTAATAGTTTCTGGACAGCATATTGTTGATATTGTTGGTACTGGTGGCGATGGAAGCAGTACGTTTAATATTTCTACAACTAGTTCATTAGTGGTAGCCGCTGCTGGTGGGATAGTGGCTAAACATGGTAATCGTTCAATTTCTAGTACGTCAGGCAGTGCAGATGTATTAGAGGCTCTTGGAATTAATATTAATCTAAATCCAGAACAAGTGTCTGAATGTGTTAATAAACTTGGAATCGGTTTTATGTTTGCTCCATTACATCATAGTGCTATGAAACATGCTATTGGGCCAAGGAAAGAAATGGGGGTAAGAACTATCTTTAATTTATTAGGACCATTAACTAATCCAGCAGCAGCAGCTAATCAATTATTGGGAGTTTTTAGTAAAGATTGGGTAGAACCAATTGCTCAAGTCTTACAAACATTGGGTAGCAAACATGTCTTAGTGATACATTCTGAAGATGGTTTGGATGAAATTAGTATAGCTGCTCCAACTTTTGTAGCTGAACTGCATAATAATAATATTACTACTTATACGATAGCACCAGAAAAATTTGGGTTAAATCGGGCTTCGTTGGAGAGTATTAAGGTAGGTTCTGTTGCAGAAAGTGTTATTATGATACAAGGAATATTAGCTAATAAAAACAGTGCTGCCAAAGATATAATTCTACTAAATGCTGGAGCTGGGATTTACGCTGCTGGTTTGACTGATAATTTAGCAACTGGGATTGATAAAGCGAATGAAGTATTAAGTAATGGTTCTGTTAAACAAAAATTGGCTGATTGGGTAAAATTGACCCAAAGCTTCTCATAGTTTCATAGGATGCGGGTTTATAAATTGGTTGTCGTTTGCATACCACCCCTTTAGTCCCATCCTTATTTAAGGATGAGATTAGGGGAGGTTGTATTTAACTTACATCGTAATACTATAAATTGGTTATCGCCGCATCCAGAAAATCTAATTAACTAGCAATATAATCGTTTAAGTATTTAGCTTCCACTGCTGTTTCTGCCAATTTAGCTTTCACCAAATCTCCAATAGAAATAATACCAACTACTTTTCCACCATCTACAATAGGTAAATGTCGAATTCGTTTGGTAGTCATGACAAATTTTGCCTTATCAACTGTTGAATCCAAAGTTTCTACAAATAGCTTTTTAGTCATAACTTCTGCAACAGTAACTTGGTTTGCATCGCCTGACTGTTTGGCATAAAAACGTAAAACATCACGTTCGGTAAGTATTCCAACTGGTTCTCCAGTTTTAGATTCAACCAATAATGCCCCAACTCGTTTTTTATACATTTCTTTAACAGCAAATAGTAAACTTTTGGTTGGTTCAATGGTGAATACTTCATTGTCTTTTTGAGTTAATATATCTTGTATCTGCATAGTACTCCTGATAAAAAATTTATTAAATTATTGTTATAACATTATAATTATGGTTTATAAAATTAAGTCAAGTGTCTATTATAGACCAGCTTGTTTAATTTTTTCTAGTAATTTAAAAATATCAGTTTCACTTATTTTAAGATTGTTAATAATATTTTGTAGTTCTGGTAAATTAATTAAATTATCCAATTTTAATACAGAATTCTGACGCAACAAAGCCACATTAGCAGACTGCTTATAAATCTGTGAATTAATTCCTAAAACATGTAATAATAATTTAATTTTTTGTGAATGAATATTAAGTTTATCTTTTATAACTTCTTGTTTATGATAAAATTTATTCCAAATTTGTTGTTGTTCAGTTAAAGTTTGCATGATAGCATTGTAACCATTGACAGAAAATTTATACTTTTGTTTTTCCAAAGGATCATCAAGTTCTACTAGCTTAGTTTCAGCATTGTCAAGCAATACCTGATAGTTTTGATATTTATATTTAATTTTATCAATATTATGCGAAGTTTGTTGTTTTAAATTATCAATTACATCAAATTGTTGCTTATGTGCATACATAATATTGCTACTCATGTTGGCAATTTCTTGATAGTTTTGACTAATTACAATTAATTCTCTAATTATTTTATTGATAATTGAATAAATTTTTTGAGTGGTTTTAAGTTTAGCGTGTAGTTGTTTAAGTGATTGTAGATTATGGTTAATTTTTACATAAATCTCATTAGTACCATATTGCAAAATTTTGGTTATGGAAACTAATAACTGTTTTTTAATATCATTAAATATACTGGCTGGCAAACGAGTAGCGATTTTTACTAATACCCCTTCATCAGTTGTACGTCCATCAGATTTAAAAATCACTCGGATTGAAGAACCAGATACAATAAATTTTTGTTCAATTATACCACTAAACTTAAATTTTTTCTCGGCGTAAATAGTTATAAAATCACAACATTTTTCTGTTTTACCAATAATACTTACTTCTAATTCCTCTGCATCTGTAATTATCAGTTTTTTATTTAACGTCAAATTATTAGTATATTCATGTTCACCAGCATATTTCCCAACAGCAAATGAAGTAGACGAGCTTACATTGGTTATTGTAGCAATAAAAACAAATAAGGTGATAATAAACAATTGCATCTTATTTTTTGACAAATGTTACTTTTTCTAACAATCCAGTATCAGCTTGATAATAAAGAATTGCATCATATTTTTCAGCTGAACCATAAAAAAATTTATCCTTTAAAAAATCATAAGTAGAAGGTAATAATCCAATAACTGCAGTTATAGCTAAACTGCCAGTATTTCTTTCATTGATTGGTTCAGGTGGAGTAGTTGATTTAAAATCTACTTTACCCATTTTAGTAGTTATCACACTTAACCATTTCCCTAAACGTTCTGGTATTTTATTAACTGATACTTTGCCTATCATCGATACAGTGATTGTATCATTATCAATTGACATTGATTCCGAAAGATTTTGATCAAATGTATCAGCATCTACAAAATGTAAATTTGCTAATTCATCTTTGGTTTTAGTTTGGTTAGACGTACAACTAATAAGAATGGTCAAAAAGCAAATTAATATCTGTTTCATTTTTATATCCCACTAAATAATAACGCCTTGCTCAGTTGCTACCATAGCTGAGAACCTTTTTGTGTAAAATGGTGCGTAGCTTTGGTAGTAACTGGAGCAATTTGTTAGCGCCTGACTATTTTTCTACAATAACTGCAAATTCAGTAGTATTCTCTGAATAATTAGAACCTGCTACATTATCATAAATAGCCTGAATATTAAAACCAGCATCTTTCAGTTCATCCAATAGCATGTCTTCACTGAAATATTGCAGCCAGTTATATACAACCTTAGATATTTCTTCTTCGACGATTGTATATTTATCCAGTACCACTTTTTCATCTTCATATTTGAAAGTATTCAGAAAACCATAATAATCATTGCTTGACCAGAATCCATGCAACTGCTTATATTCATACAATGATGTTTCAGTTCTTTCCTCAAAACCTTTTAATGAATATACATCCAGCAATATGCTCCCATCATCTTTAAGTAAACAATGGAACTTTTTAAGCATTAATTTTCTTTGCACAGGACTTAAAGCACAAAAATCACACATAATCATTATAATTATGTCGTATTGCTCTTCAGCTTCGTACTCAAGATAATTTTGAAGAATATAATTAATATCTAGGTTTTCTTTTTTAGCATATGTTTTTGCGTACTCAATAGAGTTCTTTGAAAAGTCCACGCCAGTTACCTTCGCACCAATACGTGCCAAACCGGATGTATAAAGGCCTGGTCCACATCCAAAATCACATATTTTGGTTTGCTCCCCAATAGAAAAATGGGAAACAATCCAATCAATGGATTTTTCAATAAACATCTTGTTTCTTGAAGCCAAATCAACATCTTCATTGAGATGATAAGACAACATTTGTTCTGATGTATGTGAATCTGCCCACAACGAATCAGCCGTATAAAACTCAAAAGCTTCTGGTTTATGGTTTATCTCTTTTAATTGTGTATACATTATTTGTCACCGAATTATATTAAACATATATCAGCAACAATCAGTCAGGTCATAATATTCCTGATTTTAATTGCCACTGGTGTTATTAATGAGTTCATATAGTTAGATTTCATAAGTCACCTCCTATTTATTGTTAATGTGGTAAAGCAATTGTAATAAATTTTCTTAGTTGCTCAAGGGTCATTCTTTAGTGGTGCTAATCAAATAATATATAAGTTTTTTATTTTCTCAAAGCCTCTGATAAATGAGGTTGAATTGTCTGTAATATACCTTTGAATACTTTTGGGCTGCCAGCTACAATATTACCAGTTGTTAAATAATCATATCCACCACTGAAATCACTAGCTAAACCACCAGCTTCATGAATAAGCAATACTCCAGCAGCCATATCCCATTCATTTAAACCAATTTCCCAAAAACCATCTAAACGACCAGCAGCTACATAAGCTAAATCTAAAGCGGCTGAACCAGGACGACGTATATCCGCAACTTGGGTAAATAATGCTTGAAAGGTATTTAAATATGAATCAATATGCTGTTGAATTTTAAATGGAAAACCAGTGCCAAGCAAGGCTGTATTGAGAGATGGTAAACCACTAACTCGTAAACGTCTATTATTTAAAAATGCACCTTGGCCTTGTGATGCAGTATATAGTTCATTGCGTAAAGGGTCATAAATAACGGCTTGATATAAATTGCCTTGATATTTTAATCCAATCGAGATACAAAACTGAGGATTTCCATGTAAATAATTTGTTGTACCATCAAGAGGGTCTATAATCCATTGAAATTCCTCACCTTGTATAACTCCACTTTCTTCAGCAAGAATAGCATGATTTGGATAAGACCTTTGTATAATATCAATTATAACAGCTTCAGCTTGTCTATCAATTTCAGTTACAAAATCATTTTTAGTTTTAACATCTATTTGTAAATCCTGTCTTTTTTCCATAGAGCGAACTATTATATTGCCAGCCTTGCGAGCTGCTTGGACTGCAATATTTAACATGGGGTGCATATATTTTTCCTTTAATTATAGGATTTGCAAATTGATGAATTGTAAAAAATTTATCTGTAATTATTAAAACTTATACTAGCATTTTTAGATTGGTTATACAATAGTTTGTTATATACAAACGCAATGCAATGAAACCGACCACAAAATCCAATCAATAATTTTTGTGTTTATTCATATAGTAATGGTCGGTTAACGCTTTGTTTCACCGATCCTACACTTAAAGGAGGGGAAAGAACTGTTCCTAAAAAGTTAGACAAAATTACTATTCTTAGGTAATTAGCTCTCTGTTGATACTAAAGTAGAGTGGACAAGCTGAGTATCATCCATTTGGTATGAGATGTTATAACTTATACACTCTACTATCTATATTTTAGAATTATCGAATTTACATTTTTATAATGTTATACTGCCCAACATCAATAATACTTTGCTCAACCGGATTTATTCCTGGACGTGGCTTTGATTTCCATTCATGAACCCAATCAAAAAATGGCCAAAATCTAGTGCTGTTCCTAGAAATTCCATATTTTCCAGCCAAAACATCCCAATCCTGTTTAGTTGCAATATTTTGGATAGCAGAGATAAAATCTACACTTTGTTCAATATCAATTTCAAAAAATATATTAGGATAAGCTCCAACAAAACCACGATATAAGGTTAACCAATCTTCATTTGGTTCGCGAGTTAAGGATTCTGTGCCGGGAATGTTATAAGCTCGGTCAGCAATAATAGAATAAACCAAAGGTTCTGTTTTAGTATTAACTTTTAGATATAGTGCTTCCCTCTTGCGTAAGGCACACAGCGATGCTAAAATGTAAAATGAAGAATTAATATCTTCAAAAATTAACTTAAAACAAAAGGCTCA
>JASFYV010000068.1:0-26496 GCA_045046925.1 Candidatus Marithrix sp.
ATTGGTGAAGGCTGCATATTGCCAAAAACTGTACAAATAGAAAAGTGAGTTTTATCAGAAAATAAGGTTATTCCAACCAAACTAATCGATAAAGTGTAATTATCTATCTTGAAATTAAGGACGTTAGCCATCTAGCGTCCTTTACTAACTAATTAGACCTATCAGTTATTCAAGAATTTATGTCTAAATTTCATTAAGCATTCACAATTAAACTGTTAAACCTCCCATACACACATATTTCATTTCTAAAAAATCATCAATTCCATATTTTGATCCCTCCCGTCCAATACCAGATTCTTTAATGCCGCCAAAAGGAGCTACTTCGGTGGAAATAATCCCTTCATTTATACCAACCATACCATATTCTAAAGCCTCCGCAACTCGCCATGCTCTACCTAAATCACGAGTGTAAAAATAAGAAGCTAATCCAAATGGAGTGTCATTAGCTAATTTAATAGCCTCAGCTTCAGTTTTAAAGCGAAATAATGGAGCAACTGGGCCAAACGTCTCTTCAGTAGCAATTTGCATCGCTGAAGTAACATTAGTTAAAATTGTTGGTTGAAAAAAAGTTCCTCCCAAAGTATGGCGTTTACCACCATAAGCTATTTTTGCTCCTTTACTAACTGCATTACTAATATGCTCTTCAACTTTCTCCACTGCTGCCATATTGATTAATGGCCCTTGCTGTGTTTCACCTTGTAAACCATCCCCAACTGTGAGATTTTTAACTGCTTCTGTTAGCTTTATGGCAAATTCATCATAAATACCATCTTGTACTAATAAGCGATTAGCACAGACACAAGTTTGCCCAGTATTACGATATTTAGATGCAATAGTTCCAGCTACAGCTTTATCTAAATCAGCATCATCAAATACAATAAATGGAGCATTGCCACCCAATTCCATAGAAACTTTCTTTACTGTACTTGAACATTGTTGCATCAAATGCTTGCCAACTTCAGTAGAACCAGTAAAAGATAGCTTTTTAACCAATGGATTGGTAGCTAATTCAGTTCCAATAGCACTAGCATTACCTGTCACAATATTGATAACACCTTTAGGAATACCAGCTTGTTCAGCTAATGCAGCTAATGCTAATGCAGAGAAAGGAGTATTTTTTGCTGGTTTGATTACCACTGTGCAACCAACTGCTAAAGCGGGAGCACATTTACGAGTTATCATAGCATTAGGAAAATTCCAAGGAGTAATTGCAGCTACAACTCCAATTGGTTGTTTAAGTACTATAATGCGTCGACCTGACAATGGTTCAGGGATTATATCTCCATAAACTCGTTTAGCTTCCTCAGCAAACCATTCGATGAAAGAAGCCCCATAAGCTATTTCTCCCATTGACTCAGCTAATGGCTTACCTTGTTCAGCAGTCATTAAAATAGCCAAATCTTGTTGATTTTGCATGATTAAATTAAACCAGTCACGTAATAATTTTGATCTTTCTTTAGCTAGTTTAGCTCGCCATTCTATTCCAGCAGTATAAGCAGCTTCAATAGCGGTTTTAGTTTCAGCTTGGCCAAAATTAGGAATAGTCCCAAGTATAGAACCATTTGCTGGATTAGTTACCTCTATCTTTTGCTCAGAACCTATCCATGAGCCGTTGATATAAGACTGTTGTTGAAATAAGCTTGTATTTTGTAATTGCATTAGAAATACCTTTGTTTGTGTAATTATTAATTAAAGTTATAGCAATTCTTAATTATGAATACTTAATTCTTAATTAAATTCAAAAATTAATTGCTTAATATTACTGTAATCTATCTAATTGTGAAATACTATATACATCCTTAAACATTCATAATTAAGAATTGCTATAACTTTAGTTTATATATAAAATTTACCCATCTAAATAAAAAGTTGTGTATAATGTTGGAAATATTTTAAAATTACAGGCCTATATTATAAAATAGGTTTACAAACTGTTTCAAAATTAAAAATACAACTAACCATGTGGGCTTATATATTTCGTAATTTATTACAACGTTGTGTATTATTATTCATCGTATCCGTACTAGCTCATTCAGTAGTACATCTAGCTCCCGGAGAGCCAAGTGAAGTTGATCCGTCTAATCCACGTATGCAGCCAGAGGACATTGCTAAAATACGAGCTGCTTTTCATTTAGATGATCCTATTCATTTGCAATATGTATATTGGATTCGAGACTTGTTTACTGGAGAACTAAAATCTTTTAAAGATAGTCAACCAGTTTTACCAAAAATATGGGAACGATTTTTAAATTCTTTGCCATTATTTATCTGTGCGACTTTATTAGTTTGGACTTTAGCTTTCCCAACCGGAATTCACGCTGCAATTCATAGAAATTCAGCATATGATCGAGGTTCTACTTTTATTGCATATGCTTTAATCTCAATTCCTGGATTTTTTCTATCTTATATCATGATATTATGGATGGTTGATCTATTTGGAGTGCCAGTAATTGGTATGCGAACTTTTGGGATGGAAGATGCGAGTCCCTTATATAGAGGTATGGATCGAATTTGGCATTTAGTGATTCCATCTTTAATGTCCGCTTTAGCTGGAGTGGCAATATTATCTCGTTATGTACGTTCTCAAATGTTAGAAGTAATAAGCCAAGATTATATCCGTACTGCGAGGGCTAAAGGCTTGGATGAAGATACCGTTATTTATCATCACGCCTTACGCAATGCTTTATTACCATTTGTAACTTTATTTGGTTTTTTATTGCCTGGTTTAATCGGAGGTTCAGTAATTTTTGAAGCTATTTTTGCGTGGCCAGGCTTGGGTAGATTGGGTTATGAAGCTATTTTAGCGAGAGACTTTCCAATTATTTTAACTATTAATTTTATTGCTGCTGCTTTAACTCTGGTTGGAACTTTTTTATCCGATATTCTTTATGCGGCAGTTGACCCACGGATTCGTTTGGAATGATATGGAAAAATTAGATAACAACGAACTAAATCAAACCATTCAATCAACAACCCCAATCCAAGAATTTTGGCGATTATTTCATAAAGATAAATTAGCCATGCTTGGGTTTATTCTATTATTGCTTTTGATCATAGCTGCTATTGCTGGTAAAGTTTTAACCGAATGGACAGTAGTTTTTGACCCGGCAACAGTTAGGTTAGTTGATAAATTTATGCCACCATTGTCGCCAGCCTCAGAGCATATTTTGCTAGAAGAGGTACCAAAATTTGGCATTTATATATTAGGAACTGATGAACTAGGTCGAGACGTATTTGCTCGTATGTTACAAGGATCATTTGTATCACTTTCAATTGGTTTTGTTGCTGTTAGTATCTCAACTTTTATTGGAATTTTATTAGGTGGATTAGCAGGATTTTATGGTAATGTTCGATTAGGATTTATTTCAGTTGATACATTGATCATGCGTTTTACTGATGTTATGTTGTGTTTTCCCACCTTTTTTCTGATCTTGACAGTAGTTGCCTTATTACCTCCAAGTATTTATAATATAATGATTATTATTGGAATAACTAGTTGGATGGGAACTGCTCGTTTTGTAAGGGCTGAATTTTTAGCTTTAAGAGAACAGGATTTTGTATTAGCAGCTAAAGCTTTGGGTTTACCAGAATGGCGAATTATTTTTCTGCATATGGTTCCTAATGCAATCGCTCCAGTTTTAGTCTCGGCAGTTATTGGAGTAGCAGCCGCTATTTTAACCGAATCAGCTTTAAGTTTCTTAGGCTTTGGAGTACAACCACCATACGCAACTTGGGGTAATATTCTTGCTGATGGGAAAAATTTTATTTTTGATGCACCTTGGTTGTTTTTTATTCCTGGCATAGCTATTTTAATAATAGTATTAGCTTTTAACTTGGTTGGGGAAGGTATGCGGGAAGCGTTAAATCCAAGGCTTAGGAAACGTTAAACGAATTAATATTAGAGAATTATACCAAAATGCTTTTAAGTGAACTATTAGCAATTGACTTACCAAAATCCAGTGACCATTTGATAAGAGGTTTATCTTTAGATAGTCGGGTTGTTCAGCCTGGTGATTTGTTCTTTGCTATGACTGGTACTCAAACTGATGGTAAATTCTATATAGATATGGCTTTACAACAGGGTGCCATCGCAATTGTTAAACAGTCTCCTGCTTTTAGCATAGATATATTGCCCAATAATATGCCATATATTAATTTACCTAATTTATCGGCACGATTGGGAGAAATTGCAGCTAGATTTTACCATGATCCATCCCAGAATATGTCTGTTATTGGGGTAACTGGTACTAATGGCAAAACTTCAATAACTCATGCTATAGCTCATATATTACAATCTTATGCTCCTTGTGGCTTACTTGGAACTTTAGGTTATGGAATTTATGGTGATTTACAACCAGCTAGTCATACCACTCCCCACGCTATATCTTTACAAACTTTATTTGCCGATTTACACAAGCAAAAAGTATCACAAGTTGTAATGGAAGTTTCATCTCATGCTTTAGCACAAGGTCGAGTGAATGGGATTAATTTTGAGACAGCAGTATTGACTAATTTAAGCCGAGATCATTTAGATTATCACAAAACTATGACTGCTTATGCTGATGCCAAACGTCTTTTGTTTGATATGCCTAGTATAAAAAATGCAGTAGTAAATTATGATGATGAACTGGGACGCAGTATTTTAACCGAGTTACCAACAACATTAACCTACAGTATCCAAGATAAAACAGCTAATGTTTATGCTAAGATATTGAGTTATAATCATAATGGTTGTCAATTAAGTATTTATAGTGATTGGGGTAATGAAAAATTGCACAGTCCATGGTTAGGTCATTTTAATGTCAGTAATATTTTGGCTATCTTAACAACTTTATTGAGCATGGATTTTCCGCTGCATGAACTAATTAATAAACTAACTATTTTACCAACAGTCCCAGGTCGGATGGAACGTTTGGGAGCAAAAGGACAAGCCACAGCAGTTATCGATTACGCTCATACTCCAGATGCTTTAGAGAAAGCTTTATTGGCTTTAAGTGAACATTTACCAGGGCAAATATGGTGTGTATTTGGTTGTGGTGGTGATAGAGACCGTGGCAAACGACAATTAATGGGAGAAGTTGCCCAACTCTGTGCTGATAAAGTGGTGATTACTGATGATAACCCACGTACTGAAAGCTCTCAAGTAATTATTGATGATATTTTACAAGGATGTCCGACTCCGACAGCAGTTATTTCAGATCGAAAACAAGCAATTGAATATGCGTTACAAAATGCAGATGTAAATGATGTTGTACTAATCGCTGGTAAAGGACATGAAGATTATCAATTGATTGGTGAGCAACGTTTACCATTTAGTGATAGGGATATCGTTAACTCTTTTTATCAAACTTAGTACGGAAATAATTTAACTAACAATGACAGAAAAACCTTGGAGTGGTCGTTTTACCGCTAATACTAATAGTTTTGTTGAAGCTTTCACTGCTTCAGTTGGTTTTGACCAACGTTTATATAAATATGATATTACTGGTTCAATTGCTCATGCCAGTATGTTGGCTAAAGTTGAAGTACTAACCAGTTCTGAAACTGAACAAATCATAGCTGGTTTAGCAGAAATTCAAGCAGAAATTGAGCGAGATGAATTCAATTGGTCAATTGCTTTAGAAGATGTTCATATGAACATTGAAGATCGTTTGGTACAGAAAATTGGAATAGTGGGCAAAAAACTGCATACTGGCCGCTCTAGAAACGATCAAATAGCTACAGATATTCGTTTATATTTACGAGATGAAATTGATTTTATTAATATCGAATTAGTTCGCTTAATTACGGCTTTAAACACAATTGCTGATCAAGAAGCTGAGACCATCATGCCAGGTTTTACTCATCTGCAAAGTGCTCAACCAATTACTTTCGGCCATCATTTATTGGCTTGGTGTGAAATGTTACTGAGAGATAAAGAACGCTTATTTGATTGTCGGAAACGAGTCAATATCATGCCACTAGGTGCTGCTGCTCTAGCTGGAACTAGCTATCCAATAGACAGAGAGCATACTGCTAAATTACTTGGTTTTACAACAATAGCTGAAAATTCTTTAGATGCCGTTAGTGACCGAGATTTTGCAATTGAATTTACCTCAACAGCAGCATTATTAATGATGCACCTATCACGTTTTGGTGAAGAACTAATTTTATGGTCATCAGCTCAGTTTGATTTTGTTGAATTAAGTGATGCTTTCTGTACAGGTTCTTCCATCATGCCTCAGAAGAAAAACCCAGATGTACCAGAATTAGTACGTGGTAAAACTGGTAGAGTTTATGGTAATTTAACCAGTTTATTAACTTTAATGAAATCACAACCATTGGCTTATAACAAGGATAATCAAGAAGATAAAGAGCCATTATTTGATACTGTAGATACAGTGAAAGGTTGCTTACGAGTTTATGCGGATATGATTCCAACTATGCAAGTAAACCGTGAACAAATGTGTAATGCTGCTCAACAAGGATTTACCACTGCAACCGATTTAGCAGATTATTTGGTAAGAAAAGGAGTTGCATTTCGAGATGCTCATGAAATAGTGGGCAAAACAGTAAGATATTGTATTGATAATAATTGTGATTTAAGTAAATTAAAGTTAAAAATACTTCAGCAATTTTCTTCTGTTATTGAAGATGATATATATAGTTTTCTAACTTTAGAAGGTTCGGTTAATTCTCGTGATCATATTGGAGGAACAGCTCCCAAACAAGTTAGAGCTGCTGTGCAAAGATTACGGAAAAAACTAGAGGTGGATATTAATACTCCATTTTTAGATTTTATTAATAATAGTTCTGATTTAACTTCTATAAGTGGTATTGGTGATAAAACAGCAAAGAATATTATTGATAATCGTCCTTATAAGGCACTGGAAGATTTGCAAAAAAAATATGGTATCAAATTATCGCAAAATTGGTTAAAAAACTTTCAAAAGTCTTAATTCAATAAGTATTTAAAACTTTAATCTTTCCAAATTGATATAACACAAGAATTTTAACCAAATAATTATTTATGTAATTCCTAATATCTCTCATTAAAAAATATCTTTAAATTAAAAATGTCACGCTTAATTAAAACCATTGCAACCAAAATATTATCTCCAATAGCTAAATTAATTAACTTTTTTCATAAACCTTTACAACGTCTTTGGGCTCATGCTTGTTTGCAGGCAAAAATTAATACTCAGCTTGAATCAAGTGTAATTGTACAAAATTGTCCTGAAATACATGGCACTGGACAGATTACTTTTGGGGAAAAGGTTGATTTATATCGTGATATATATTTAGAAACTCAAGCACAAGGTCAGATAACAATTGGAGATGAAGTAGTTCTATCACGAGGAGTTCATATCGTTGCTTATACTAATATTCAAATAGGAATTGGAACTATGATTGGAGAATACACCAGTATACGTGATGCCAATCATAAAATTGTTAAAGATAGCTTAATTCGTTATGCAGGTCATACTAGCTCGCCGATTATTATTGGTGCAAATGTTTGGATTGGCCGAGGAGCAACAATATTATCTGGAGTTACAATAGGTGATAATGCCATTATAGGTGCTAATGCCGTTGTTACTAAAAATGTTGAAATTAATACGTTAGTAGCTGGAGTTCCTGCTCGGTTTATTAAGCAATATTGATAAGGATTTTTAATATTATGAGTTTCCTAAATCCTTAACTATCTACCAATGTTTCAACAATTTTTTCTTGCTTCTAATCTTTTTAATAAAAGTGATAATTTTAGCTAAAAATACCACTTAACTATAAAATCATACCATTCATACAAGTCATTAGTGACAAATTCTTCAGTTATAGTTATAATTTAAATTAAAGAAGTTAAAGTGCTATGGAATACACAATATGAAAGATCAAACAGCTTTTACATTGATTGAATTAATTACTGTTATTTTATTGATTGCAATTTTGACTACATATGCAGTGCCAAACATGAGATCTATGTTAATTAATAATCGTATATTAACCAAGACTAATCAATTAATTCATGCAATTAATTACGCAAGAAGTGAAGCTATTATAGATGTTAATAAAGTTATAATAATTAGAAATATTGAAGAAAATTGGACAAACGGTTGGGAGATTGTAGATATTAATAGTGGTGGAACTACTGGACAAACAGTACTTAAAGTCTTTAAATTTAAAGATGATGATATAGATGTCGTTATGGGAAACGAGGTCAATTTTTTTAGATATACTAGCAGAGGATATCTACAAAATTTAATCACATTTGAAATATCTAATAGTGAATATCCTGAAAAAACCCGAATAATAACTGTTAGACCGACTGGAAGAGCTAATACAAAAAGTTCTCATTGAAGATATAAATTATGTTTAAATATAACCGTGGTTTTACTTTATTAGAAGTATTAATTACTTTACTAATAATTTCTATAGGTTTGTTGGGCGTAGCAACCTTACAAGTCAGAGGCCAACAAATTAACTTTGTTTCATATTATAGAACTCAGGCCACCTTTTTAGCTGACGATATAATGGATAGAATGCAAGTCAATTTTATTCAAGCATCTGCTGGTAATTATGCGTTAGATGAGTTATCTGACTGTCCAAATTCTGGCAATTTATCAAATGATTGTGATACAGGTAATTGTACTAGAGATGAATTAAAAGATTATGATCTGGCTAATTGGTGTTTCGCTTTACAAAATACCTTACCTATGGCAGATGCAATAATCACTTGGCAACCAGCTCCTGCAAATGAATATATAATTGAAATTTGTTGGGCAAATATATTAGATACTGACAAAACAGGTTGTGGTGGCCAAAATAAAGAAAATCAAATTTGGCATCATATAGCACCTACATTAATAAACGTTGGTTCTCCATGAAAAAAATATTAGGATTCAGTATAGTAGAAATAATGGTAACACTAGTTATTAGTTCTATTTTACTAGGTGGAGTAATTTCAATATTTGATATGAGTAAAAAAACTTATACTATTCAAAGTAGTTTATCAGAGCTACAAGATAATGCTCGTTTTGTTATGAATGAACTGATTGATGAACTACGAGTAGTTGGTTATACTGGTTGCCAAGATATTCTGGTTAATACTAATCCATTTTTGGATAATGCCAATCCATTTGGAGTTATAGTAAACGATGATGTTATTCCAGGTACTGGTCAAAATGATTACCCACCAAGTGATAGATTAGTATTTAATATTGATAAAGCTATCCAACAAGAATTAATATTAACTCCTGCTAATGAAGCATTATTTCCATCAAGCACAGCAATTACAAATACTATACTTTTAACTGCTGGGAGCAATGTTTTGTCTAGTAATGCAGGAAGAGTGGGAATTAGAGACTGTATTGGAGTAAATTATTATCAAGCTTCAGGAAGTAGTACTATAACTCCTTCAGGAAGCAGTACTATAACTCTTGGTGCTACTCCAGAGAGATTTTATCAACCTCCAATAGATTTTTTTATGACTCGAGGCAGTGGAGCGGCAACTGATTGTGTAGCTGGTGGAGTTGGCAACGCTTGTTCTAGCACAGTATTATATGAAGTAAGAACAGATGATAATAATGAACTCGGATTATGGAAAACAGTAGATCATGGAAATGGTGCATCAAATCCACAATTATTAGTAGAAGGCGTACAGAATATCCAAATTAGATATGGCATTGATAACGATCAAGATGGTATACCAAATATTTACATTAACATTCCTCCTGCTCAAGTAGCAATTGGTCAACCTATCGTTAGTGTACGGCTTACCGTGTTAATGAGAACTGCTAAAAAACGTGGAATTGAATGTCCATTTAATAAGAAATTTTTTCTTGATGACAGCTTGACTTGTGCTGTATGTGAAAATGACGGTTCATATCAACCGCTAGAAAAAAATAAAAAACTTGAAGATGGTTATTGTCATCGTCTATTCACTACAACCATTGGAGTCAGAAATGGAGTTTTTCCTTTTAATTAAGTATTTTTTTAGGAGGTTATTATGAAAACTAATTTTTATAAAATGCAGGAAGGTGCTGTACTATTAATGTCATTAGTATTATTAATAATATTAACCTTATTGGGTATTACCGCATTGGACTCAACCAAATTAGAAACTAGAATGGCAGCTAATCTTAAAGAAGACCATACTGCATTTCAAGCTGCTAATGCTGGTCTTGATCAAGCTTATCATAATTATGTTTACCAAGGTAAGCATAATAATTATGCAGATTTAAAAGATTTTCCAGAAGAAGGAGAATGGAGTGAAAAAGAACCAGTAGTTTTAAAAGGTAGTGATCCCGGATTAAAATTTGATAACCATGCTGCTGCTAGTTTAAGAATTAAAAAAGTAACTGTACCAGAAACATCACAATTTTTTTATATAATAGAAAGTACTGGTAGCACTAATTGTTCTGATGGCTCATGTGATGGTCATAATGTGACTTTAGTAGAAGGTTGGTCTTTTAAAGGTGCTAAGGATAATGGCGAACATAGTGATGAGCTAAAAAAATGTCTCAAATTCTCAACCTCTGGTTGCCAAAATTATTTTGCAGGTATTAATGCCTGTGCTGCTAACCCAAATTGTACAATTGGTATCGTTCCTCTTACATGTGGTGATGCACCTGCTGGGGCTAAACCCATACCTGAGTATTGTATTACAATATTTGAAAATATAGTAGATGGTCTGTCTATTTAAGATTTATTTTAAAATTATAGCAATGAAAATTTATGGAGAACATATTATGATTAACTTGCGTACTTTATTAATTTCCACATTTTTAAGTATATTATCTGGATTACCTATATCTAGCTTTGCTGATGATACTGAAATTTATTCACGTAAAATCGAAGTAGTGAATACTGATGGAGGAACTAACATATTATTTATGTTAGATAATTCAGGCAGTATGAATAGAGTAATTACCGATGAAATTGGTAATCCTTCTGGCTATCGACGTATAGATGTGTTAAAAGAAGCCTTAGATAAAATGCTAGATTCTGCATCTAATGTCAATATGGGGTTAGGACGTTTTGCAGCCCTTATTAATGGGAATAGTCCACCAGTAAATGCTCCAATAATATTTCCAGTGGAGTTTATTGATAAAGATATTACTGAGTTGGAAGGTGAAGAAACCGATAGTATTGGTGACATCACTGTATCTATTATTCAAGGTTCAGATGATGCTGAACAATTTGAAGAATCTGGCGAAATGATTTTATATGAAACAGATTTAGATATGGTTATTAGGCAAAATGAAATAGTTACCTATGATGGGGATGAAGTAAAGGTCGCTTCTGTTACCACAGAAAAATTTGTTTACAATGGTGGAGATGATGCAGAAGAGTTTTTAAATGATGGACATCTTCTACAGACAGGTAGAGAAATTATGTACTTGGGAACTCGTCCGCAAAGTGCGACTGTACCAAGTGATACTAATACATTAGTTGGACTGAGATTTAGAGACCTTAATATTCCTCCTAAAACAAAAATTTTAGCTGCTGATATTGAATTTTTTAGTACTGACTCACGTGAAGCTACTGATAATTTAAATATAGCTATTTACGGTGCTGCTAATGATGGTTTATATATTAAAGACCCTTCAGGAGTTACTTTTGGCAATTCCTGTTATAAAAATGGTAGAGACGAAGATGCGTGCATTAATGGAACTTCTGATGGTTATCTCACTGGTGAAGGTTATCCAGAAGATAAGAAAAACTTTCCTTTAATTACCGATTCTAACGGTGATATTATAAAAATTATTTGGAATGAAGCTGATGAAGTAAAAACTGGTCAAGCCTTCAACAGTGTTAATATTAAAGATATTATTCAAGCAATTGTAGATCGTGATGGCTGGAATGATGGCACTGACAAACATCATCCATATAATAGTTTGGTATTATTATTACAAAGAGATGGAATTGATTCATCAACAAATTTAACTAATAGTAGAACTTTCTATTCATCTGATAATATTGATAAAATACCACCTAAAATCCGTATAACTTGGGAAAGAAACGGAGCTCCAATATCTATAGCCAAAGTTCCTAATGATGCAAAAATTCAAAGAAAAAATAATAGTGGTGTTGGCTGGAAAGTGGATACAAGCGATAGAGCTGTTGGCCTTGGAAGATGCGTACTGTTTAATGAGGGATACTGTGTTAAAGGTGGAGATCATAATGAAGTTTTAGCTGGTGTGCATTTTTCAAACTTGGATATACCCAAAAATGCTGAAATTACCAGTGCTAGAATTACTTTTACTCATCAAAATGGTAGTGATAATCCAGTAATAGTTGGTAGTAAAAAAGACTTAGATTTATTTATTTATGCTGAAGATTCAACCGATCCTGAAGATTATAGTATTGGAGAAATAGTCACTCGTGAAAAAATGACTCCAGCCATAGAGTGGAGTGATGTAGTCATATCACCAGATAGCTTAGATGAAAATACAGAATGGGATGGAACAACAGGAGATTTACCAACTGGTCTAAAAACTACTTGGGATGAAGAAGGAGACATACCAACAGGATATTGTTATAAAGATGAAGAAGGTATGATAACCGATGCTGACTGTATTAAATTCACTACTCCTGATCTTACTTCTATAGTACAAAAAATAGTTGAACAAAAAAGTTGGCAACGAGAAAATAGTATTGCATTTTTATTTGAGGTAAATGCTACCAGAAATGGAACTGGCAAACTTCCAGCAACAGTTGGATTTAGGAGAATTGTAGTTCCAACAGATAATGGTAGTAGATATAAAGGAAAAATAAAATCATATATTGATGGTAATAATACTACATTACCGAAACTTGAAGTTACTTATCAAATTGCTTTCCAGGAAAATATATCTGAAAAACAAAAGGTAGGACTGCGATTTGAAGCTATCGATATTCCTCGTGGAGCTAAAATTGAGGATGCTTATTTATCTTTCAACAGTGCCGAAGATACTAGTACTAATGCCGAACTTACTATTCAGGCAGAAACCACTAGCTCTGCCACCTTTACTGAAGAACCATTTAATATTAGTAATCGGGAATTAACTACTGCATCAGTATCATGGACACCAAATAATTGGAGCAAAGGATTATCCTATGAAACTCCTAATTTAAAAGATGTTATTCAAGAAGTTGTAGATGGCGATGATTGGTGTAGTGGTGATTTAGCGTTTATTATTTCCTCAGAAGATTTAACCTCAATTCGTAAAGCATCATCATTTGATTATATGTCCGGTTTATCGCCTGAACTAAGAGTGCGTTTTGATACCGAGAATATTAAACCAGGTGGTGGTTGTGTGAACCAAACTTATTATTCCAAGATTTCAGAACGATTTGATGATGCTGAAGAAAAAATGAGTGGTAGTGAGGATGGTTTAGTATACTTAGCTAGTCCAATCTTAGAAACTGGTATGCGTGATAGAGAATCTCGCTTAATTGGATTTCGGTTTAGAGAAATTCCAATTGGTAATGGAGCAGAAGTTGTTGGAGCTAATTTAATGGTCAGTGCCTATGCTAAAAATAGTACTGATGCCACTTTCCAAGTCTATGGTGAATTATCTCCTAATCCTACAGAATTTTCTGCTGATGATAACAATCTTAGTTCCAGAAAACCAAAAACTAGTAAAGTTGAATGGGTTCCTAAAATTTGGGAAAAAGGTAAAATCTATAGAACACCTAATATTGCTAGTGTACTGCAAGATATTGTCAATCAAGCTGAGTGGAAAGCTTATGGTGATATAGTTTTGTTTATAGAAAGTGATTCTAATTCCCGTGGTCGGCGGGATATAGTATCATTTGATAATAATCAATCACTTGCAGCTACTTTACGGATTCAAATTAAAGGTAAATTGGGTGAAGATGGGAAAGGTGACATCTTAACAGTGCGTAGGCGATTACAAAGTTTAGTTAAAAGAATGCGAATTCCAAATAGTCGTACTCCAATTGTAGGAGCATTATTTGAATCAGCTCAATATTATTTGGGTAAAAAAGTTGTTAATGGTAAAACCCGTAATAATGAGCCATTTCATTTAGTTAGTCATCCAGCAACCCATGATAGCGAAAATAACATTCCAGATGGATGCAATATTAATTTGAATCCTTATGCAGTCGAATGTGCTGGAGAAGAAATAGCAGGCGTAGCTACTTATACTCCCCCATCTAGGTCAAATAGTAGTTGTCAAAGTAGTCATATTGTATTACTTACTGATGGACGAGCCAATGTAACTAAAACTCAAGCTATTACTCAGAAAAATAATGCCCTAGCTTTATTACCTAATAGTAACTGTATTAATAATTTTGAATTAAATGGCAAAAATATTAAGATTTCTGAACATGAAGCCTGTGGGATTGATTTAGCAGATTATATAGCAGCAGAGCATAATATAATTGTTCACACTATTGGTTTCCAATTAGGGACTGCTTGGTTAGGCCGATATAGAGTAGGGGAAAGCTATGTTGTTGGGCCTAAAAATGGAATTTATTTTGATATTAATGAAACTGATACGAAAATTAGTACTACTGACTTAGAAGGTAGATACATAAGTAATTCAAAACGTGGATCAGTACTTAATTATGTTATGGATACAGATGAAACTGAAGATAATATTAAAGCAGTTGATTATTTATGTCGGTTAGCTTCTCCAGGTAGTGGTAACTATGAGCAATGTAGTGGTCGGAATTTTTACTTGGCCAAGACTGTTGAAGAATTAGAAACTGCTTTTACCAATATTAGTGCTCAAGCAACCACAACTAACAGTTCGTTTGCAGCCCCAAGTATATCAGTTGATAACCTTAATAAATTAAGACATAAAAATGACGTTTACTATTCTGTATTTAGACCAACACCAGAACCACGTTGGCATGGTAATATTAAAAGGTATAAATTCATAGATGAAAGATTAGAAGATTCTAAAGGCAATGCAGCTACTGATGAAGATGGTTATATTGTAAATGACAGTAGAAGTTTTTGGAGTGATTTAGATGATGGTGGTAATGTTACTGCCGGTGGAATTGGTGGAGAACTATCTAGTGCAGATAGGAAAATTTATACTCATTTTGGTGAATCAGCTCCAGGGATTAATCATAAGTCTAGTGTAGAAAAATTCAAGATAGAAGAATTTGATGATGATGAGGCGACTACATTATTTCAGGATAAATTGATTGTAGAATTGTTAAAAGATGTTAGTGATGACTTGGCTGAAGAAACAACAGAAGATAGATTAGAGAAAGCTAAACCAATAGTGAAATGGATTATTGGAAAAGATGTGACTGTTGGTGAAGGTTCTTCGACTGTTAGCCAATCTGATACAGAAGAAAGTGAAGAATCCCAAGATACTATAGAAATAAAAACTGCTGGTGATCGTTGGCCAGTTACTGAACCATTACATAGTAGTCCTAGAGTACTTTTTTATGATGGAGATGCAGAATCTGAAGATAATAAAGATCATAAAGATAAAAAACCAGAAGAAAGTAGACTGCTTGTGGGAACTAATGATGGATTAATTAGAATGATTGATGTTGCTAGTGGTAAAGAAATATGGTCATTTTTACCCAAAGAATTATTAGCAAAACAATCAGATATGAAAGATCAAATTGGTGAATCGCATTCTTATGGAATTGATGGTACAGCAACTTTTTTTGTCAATACTAGTGATGGAAAAATTATTAAAGCAAAAGGTAATTTTGCTACTATGTTTATAGGTATGCGACGTGGTGGTAGAAATATCTATGCACTTGATATAACAGATAAGGATAATCCACCAAAATTAATGTGGGTTATTAAAGGTGGTGAAAATAATTTTACTAAATTAGGCCAAACCTGGTCTGCTCCTATTATAACAGAGGTACACGAAAGTTATTGTCCTTATGCCTGGTGTAAAGTTGTAATGTTTGCTGGCGGTTACGACCCACTTGCAGATGGCGAAAATAAATTCAATCCAATTAAAAATGTTACGATGGGAAATGCCATTTATATGGTAGACCCGAATACTGGTGAACTTTTATGGTGGGCTAGTAGTAAAGATACTAATGCTGATTTAGTATTAAAAGATATGAAGTATGCAATTCCTTCTGATTTATTGTTGCAAGATACAACTGGTGATGGTTTGACAGATCGTATTTATGTTGGTGACATTGCCGGACAATTGTGGCGAATTAATATAGATACAAAAGAGGATACTGTAGGTGGTGTTATGGCAAAGGTAGGAGAGATTACTAGTAGTGGCCCTAATAGACGAAGTTTCTTTTATCCACCAGCTATGGCTCGTATCAATTCTATTAATATTCTGACTGCAGTTACTGGAGCTCGTCCCAACCCTTTAGCTCTTGGAACGAGTGGAGGTGGTGGATATTATGCACATGATCAATTTTATGCTATCCTTGATCCAACCAAATACTTTGATTTTAATAAACCAATAACTTTAAATAATTTACAGGATGTTACTGATTGGGGTGAAGATGAAGATATCAATTTACAAGATACTGATAAGGCTGGTTGGTATTTCAATTTGCAAGAGCCTGGTGAAGTTTGGATAGGAGAAAAAGGTTTGGGTAGGCCATTAGTGCTTGACGAAAATGTATTTTTTATCACTTATGTTCCGCCATCATCTGCCACTACTAAAACTATAGATGGTGGTTGTGGAACTTTTAATCCTGGTTCTAGTCGTTTCTATGCTATTAATTTACTTGATGGTGGCCCAGCTTTTAAGAAGAAAGATGATGGAGATGGTTACAATGAAGATGAACGTGGTACAAAGCCTTCTGATCGTGCATTAGAGGTATCCACTTTGTCTTTTGATCCTATTGTCATGTATACAGGAAATTCAACACAAGCAATATTCGCTGGTACAAAAAGTATTATAGAAACTCCTATACCACCAGCTAGAGTTTTTTGGATGCAAAAATAAATTTTCCAGTTCCTGAATTGAGATATATTCAGGCAACTATCAAAAGGATATATCTCATATGAATAACAAAGGATTTTCATTAATTGAATTGATGATTGTTGTAGCAATTATTGGAGTAATAACAGCTATCGCTTACCCAACTTATCGCCAACATGTGTTAGAAAGCAATCGGTTTGAGGCAAAATCAGCATTGATGGATTTATCCCAATTACAAGAAGAATTTTATATTGAAAACAACAAATATGCCAGTAATTTTGGTAATAGTCCAAATAGTATGAATATAGAAAAAGCAGGTTTTGCAAAAGATAAAGGAAAATTTATATCAAAAAATTCTAAGCTAGATTTATTGAATGGTTATTATGAACTTAGTTTAACAGGAAATAATAATGGATATACATTAACTGCTGATGCTATTGGAACTCAAGTAGAAGATACAGAATGTCTTCAATTTACCATAGATCAAGCAAGTAGAAAAGAAGCTACTAGTGATAAATGTTGGTAATATGAAGCGATATTTAATAATACTTGGTTTAATTGTCTCAACATATGTTAATGCTGGAATTATATCACCAATTAATTTGTCTATTTCTAAACAAACTTATGAACTAGAAAATAATTATTTAAATCTAAAATCAAATCGTACTAATTTACTTATTTCCAGTGTAGCTTTAGGCACTGCACTCTATGGAGCTACTGCTTGGTGGAGTGATAGTTCAACAACTTTTAAAATTAGGCACGAAGGTTGGTTTGATGCAGATACTCCAAATGGTGGAGCTGATAAATTAGGCCATGGTTACTCTTTTTATGTTAGTACTCGCTTATTGAAACAAGGTTTTGAATGGGCTGGGCATGGTAGTAAACAAGCAGCTAAATTAGCAGGCTTAACTTCTGCTGCTTTATCGGTAGGAGTAGAGATAATGGATGGTTTTACTGATAAATATGGGTTCAGCACTGAAGATGTAATCATGAACTTATCTGGAATCGGTATGGGAGTATTTTTAGAAAGCTATCCGGAATGGGATGAGTTATTTGATTTTCGGCTAAAATACTGGACTTCTGATGATGCCAGAGAATTAAAAGAATATGATCCATTAGCTGATTATTCAGGTCAGACTTATTTATTTGTAGTAAAAGCTAGTGGCATACCTGCTTTACGCCAAAATACATTTTCCCGCTATTTAGAACTGGCAGTCGGCTATGGAACTAGAGGTTATCAACCAACTGATGGTACTGATAGACAAGAAACATCACGTCATTTATATTATGGCATTTCAGTGAATTTATCTTTATTGCTAAATGATACAGTATTTAAAAAGAATGGTATTTACAAAAATATAGCTAAAAACTTGTTAGAATATTTACAAATGCCTGGAACAAGTTTGCTAACAGATCATAAACTTTAATTATTCACTCCCCTTTGATAAAAGAAATTTTCATATAGTAAAAAGTTTACCAATGTACAATTCTCTGAATAAAATCTTAAAAAGTCAAACATCGGATAGATAAGCCAAAATCCTCCATCACAAGATCAATGAATTAGTTCAAAATACAAAACAAGAAAAACTCACAGGCAGGTTGTAATTCAGAACTAAATCTAACTCAAGCAACATCATGCTAAAATATATCCTGTGTTAAAGCAGTGAATCTCCAAAAACTATATCATTCCCCGGTTGGATAGATTACAGTAATATCAAATAATTTATTTTTGAATTTAATTAAGAATTAAGCATTCATAATTAAGAATTGCTATACATACTTTGTATGACAGTATAGAAATATCAGAACTAGACTATTTTATCTGCTATAATTACAAAAATTATAATTTAAAAACGACCAATTACAATAGGAAATAAATAAATGTAAACATATGGAAAAAATATTGCTAAAAAGTGAATACCACTTCCGTAGTTATTTTGAAGCAGCTTCAATAGGTTTAATCATTACATCACCAGAAAGATATTGGTTATATGCTAATAGCTGTGCTTGTGATATGTTGGGTTATTCCTTGACAGAATTACAAACTATGACTTGGAATACATTAACTCATCCTGATGATTTAAGCATTGATACTGATAAATTTAAGCGGCTTATGGATAGTGAAATTGATGGGTATAATATAGATAAACGTTTTATTTGTAAAGATAAAACAATAATTTATATTTTTTTATCAGTTACAGCATGTTATCAAGAAAATGGGGAAATAGATCATATTGTTGCTACGCTACAAGATATTACTGAACGTAAACAAATGGAGGAATCGTTACGACAAGCTAAACAGCAAGCAGAAAATGCTAATAAAGCTAAAACTACTTTTTTATCCAACATGAATCATGAGCTTCGTACTCCACTTAATGGTATTTTAGGTTATGCTAATATTCTTAGACAAGATGGCGGTTTAACTACTTTGCAGCAAAATGGTTTGGATATTATTCATAGTAGTGGAGAGCATCTTTTGGCTCTAATAAATGATATATTAGATATTTCTAAAATTGAAGCTAATAAAATGGAGCTTTATCCTACTAAATTTGATTTGTGCGATTTTTTAGAAGATATCATTAGCATTATTCGTATGCGAGCCCAACAAAAATATATTTGGTTAGCATTGAAAGCAGATGAAGATTTACCATCTACAATAAAAATGGATGAAACTAGATTACGACAAATCTTAATTAACTTAATAGGCAATGCAATTAAATTTACTGATAATGGTGGTACAGTAATAATACGAGTCACAAGACGATTGTCTAAATTGACTTTTGAAATAGAAGATACTGGAATTGGTCTAACCACAGAACAAGCAATTAAAGTTTTCCAACCTTTTGAACAAGTGGGAGATATTAAACAAAAAGCTGAAGGTACTGGATTAGGTTTGTCTATTAGTCAGCAATTAGTTAATTTAATGGGTGGTGAAATTAGTATCGTTAGCGAATATGGTAAAGGCAGTACTTTTGGATTTGAAGTTCCATTCATTGAAATAAAACCATTACCAAATAAGATTGAAACATCTGCAATAACAATTGATTCAGATATAATTCCTCCATCACAAGATAAATTAGTAGAACTGCATGAATTAGCTATACTTGGTTTAATACAGAGACTAGAAAACCAAGCAAACCAATTAGATGAAAAAAAATTTGCTAATATAATAATCGAATTAACCAAAAAATTTGATGATGAACAGTTATTAATTTTCATTGAAAAGTTTATGAAATAAATTAACTCATGACAAATTACTCAATTTTTATAAATTAAACTAGGTACAATTTTGAAAATTTTTCTGTTACTACTAATAATTGTCTTTAATATCGCTGGCTGTGGGAAAAAAGGTGAGTTAATTCGGCCAGCATTCACAGAAATAAATCAACAAACCGACTGTTAAAATTTCTATTGGTATATAATTTGAATATAATATTTAATATATATCACAAGATAATATTATGAAATATCTGCAAATTTTAGTATATTTAATAGTATTGATAGCTTCTCATACTGCTAAAGCTAGTCCTTACATTTCCTATAATTGGAAAATAGTTAATCAAAATTGCGTAAGCCAAGCTGAAAAAACTATTAGTAATACATTTCATCCATTAATTGCAAAAAGATCATTTGTAGTTGGTAGCTATTCTGGTTATAAAGGTATTATTTTATGTGTTAAAAATATTATGTTATTTGTTGTTAGCGGAAATAATTTTTCTGTAACTCAACAGTTGACCAATAAACTAAAAAATACTTTTATAAATACCAAAATAATTTCAGATTATTTTATAAAATCTCCAGTAATAGCTATTAATTGGACAGTTTTAAATACTAATTATTGTCTCAAACAAGCTAACAGAAGTATGAAAAATTCAGCCTTTCCAACTATTAATAAAAAATCTTTTGTAATAGGCAGTAAAAATGATTATAAAGCAATGGTTTTATGTATTAACAACCAAGTATTTTTCATTGTAACTGGAGTTAATTTCACTATAGCAAGTAATTTAGCCAATAAACTGCGTAATAACTTTATCTCAGCATATAAAATTAATCCTATTACCGAATTTAGTATAAAATCTACCAGTATTTCTAATATCATTGCAACTACAAATTTTAATAATGAGAAATCAATTGGTTGGCTTATTAAAAATTATAATACTAATATCTTTCCGGCTTTATCTTATTTGCCAGCAACCAAACAAATAGTTCGTAATCTAATCAGTATTAATCCAATGGCTTATGAAAAACTAACCCAATCGCTTTCTTCATCACAAAAACAACAAATTATCACATCAGTTAGAAATCAGCTAAAAAAATTAACTAAAATTGATTCTACACAAGTTTTACAACATCTATATCAATGGGTTATTACGGCTGATCGTTTGTTACAAATTAAGCAAAATATTACGCTTAAAGAATTTGTACTATCATTTTATCAATTTTCTATCACAAAATCGTGTTTTAACTATTTGCAAGGAATTGGAATCAGCAATAGTATAGAACTTATGTCTACCACTGAAATGAATAGTATTCAATATTGTGCTTTTAACAAACTAGCAACTATTCCAAAAGCTGAATTTAATAAACAACTAGATGAATTAATTGATAAATTTAATAAGAAATAATTACTCAGATTAAGTACTTAATTTACCAGTCAAATCAACTACCCGTGAGATTTCTTCTAAACTAGTTGTACCTTCTAAAACTCGTCGAATACTATCTTGAACAAGGCTACGAAATCCTATAGATTTAGCATGTTTTCTAATATTATGAGTAGTAGTATGACTAGAAATTATATCTTGTAATGATTCATTAATCCGTAATAATTCCATCAATGCCATACGACCTTTATAACCACGTTGCTCGCATAATTCACATTTATGAGAACGATATAAAGTTATATTTTCGGCTGCTAAATCTAATAGTTTTCGATGGGTATCTGTAGGGGAATAACTCTGTTTACAAGCAGAACAAAGCTTGCGTACCAAACGTTGGCCAATAATACCAATAATATTCTCTGCCAAAATATCTGGTAAAATTCCAATATCTAATAAACGTGGAATAGCTCCAATTGCAGAATTAGTATGTAAAGTAGAATAGACCTGATGACCAGTCATAGAAGCCCGAAAAGCCATTTCTGCCGTATCATGATCTCTTATTTCTCCAACCAGAATTATATCCGGGTCTTGCCGCATCATAGAACGAATTCCATTAGCAAAATCTAATTTCACTGCTTCATTAATTGCTGTCTGTCTGACCAATCCCAATACATATTCAACAGGGTCTTCCAAAGTCATGATGTTGATAGTTTCATTATTAAGATGTTTGAGGATGGAATATAATGTAGTAGTTTTGCCGCTACCAGTTGGACCAGTAAGCAAAATGACTCCTTCAGGCCGAGCTATCATCAATCTTAATTTTAATAAATCATCTTCTATTAAACCAAGTTTCTCTAAAGCCATGATGCCACGTTTGCTATCCAAAATACGCAAAACAATATTTTCACCATATACAGTTGGTTGTACTGAAACCCGAAAATCGATATGTCTTCCAGCTAATCGTAATGACATTCTGCCATCTTGTGAAATACGATTCTCAGCAATATTTAAATCTGTCATGACCTTAAGTCGTACTGAAATAGCTGACCAATAATCTTTATGTAAACTACTAATTTGTTGTAATACACCATCAATTCGATAGCGAACTCGTAAAAAACCTTTTTCTGGTTCAAAATGAATATCTGATGCTCCACGTTTCACTGCATCGGATAACAGAGCATCAACTAGTCTTATCAGTGGCTGACTATACTCATTGCCAGTTACTGATAAACTTTTATAATCAATTTCTCCAGTTTCAATCTCATGTAAAATTCCATCAATAGATAGATCAAAACCATACCATTCATCAATAGTATTAATAATATCAGCTTCCCCAGCCATAACTGGCTCAATGCTAATATTTTTGCCTAAAAAAGCGGTTAATTGATCTATTGCCAATACATTAAAAACATCTGCCATTGCAACTGTAAGCTGGTTGTTATCAAAATTTATGGGAAGTATAGTATAACGATAGGCTAAATCTTTTGGAATTAATTGAACCGCTTCATGATTGATTTCTACTTCAGACAAATCAACATGTGATAAACCTAAAGTTTGACTCAATAAGTTGCGAACCTTGGTTTCAGAAACAAAACCTAAATCAATGAGAATTTTTTCTAATGGAGCAGAACTTTTTTTCTGTTCAGTTTGAGCAATCTTTAACTGGTCTAAAGTGATGAGACCTTGGGAAATAAGGATTTCACTTAATCGATGATGGGGCTTGGAATTCATTATGAACCTATAGGAAATTATGAATTCCTATTTTACAATAGTTACTATATTTAAATCAAAATCAATTATGTCATCAATTAAAAAACTGAAAGACTAATAATATTAAAATAAACGTCCTTTTGATTTTTTAGGAGCTATTTGCTGCTTATACTAAAGGAGAATTTAATTTATCAACAGAAGGCGAACACATAGGTTCGCCCCTACAATATTGAAATATATTACACATTTTGTAGGGGCAGACCTGCGTGTCTGCCCTTAACTTAATGGCATTGAAGTGGTATGTACCAATAAACAAGACACCTTTCATATTTCCAGCAAAAATCGTGAACAGTTTATTTTTAAAGGTAATATCTAATTAAAATAGTGATATATATTTTTACTATTATGTTTTTGGTTGCATGTCAATCAAATGTTAAACTGATTTATCCTGATAAAATTTATCAAGATACAAAATGGACAAAAGATGAACTAAAAAGGACATCTCCATTCGTCATCTTCAGCGAAGCAAGCATTCAAGCACTCATCTAATGCGTTTAAAAGGAAATGAGTTTCCACATTATCATGACCATCATGATCTAAATGTATCAATCTTATCTGGAAAAGGTATTATTCATTTTGAGGATCATGATGTCCCGTTAGTACCAGGAGATGTTATTTTTATTTCAAAAGGAACGTTCCATTGGACAGAAAATACTGATACCAATGCTAGTGTTTGCGGTATTTTCTCCGGCTTTCAGAATAAATTGTAATACTCAGTCATCGGTGTAGTAGGTGTTCATGAAAACGTGAATAGCTATAAAATCTTCTTGGCAATAATTCTGTGCAATTCAACCGTCAATAGATAACCAAATTTTATTTCCCATCCTCATTTAAGGTTACTATTATTTCTTTAAAACTATTAAGCCCGGATTCCAAATTTTCAATAATTTTTCCGGCTAATACATCGGGATCAGGTAGATTATCTAAATCAGTTAAGCTTTTGTCTTTAAGCCAGAATATATCCAGATTGGTTTTATCTCTAGCCAATATTTCTTCATAGGTAAATTTACGCCATCTACCTTCAGGTTTTTTTTCACTCCATGTTGCTTTTCTTTTGTTTCGATTTTGGGGATTGTAACACTTTACAAATTCAGCTAAATCCTCTGTTTTCATGGGGTTTTTCTTTAAGGTGTGATGAATATTGGTTCTGTAATCGTATATCCAAACTTTCTTGGTATGTGCTGTCTTGCTGGCAGGTTTGTTATCGAAAAATAGAACGTTCGCTTTTACTCCTTGGGCATAAAAAACTCCAGTGGGAAGCCTTAAAATGGTATGCAGTTCAGCAGTTTTCATTAATTGTTTACGTACTTCTTCCCCAGCACCACCTTCAAATAGCACGTTATCAGGTAATACGACAGCAGCTTCACCGGTAATTTTTAGTTGGGTTTTGATATGTTGTAAAAAGTTGAGCTGTTTGTTGGAAGTGGTTTCCCAAAAGTCCTGACGATTATAGCTTAAATTTTCTTTTTCGATTTCACCCGCTTCATTGGTGATGGTCATACTGCTTTTTTTGCCGAAGGGTGGATTGGCTAATACATAATCATAACGGATGCCATTATCTGAAATTAGGGCATCATTGGGGGATAAAAAACTCTCTCCATCAATTTCACCAATATTATGCAAATACATATTCATCAGGCACATTCGCCGAGTATTGGCTACAATTTCATTGCCGTGGAAGGTGGAATTTTTAAGAAATTCTTTTTCTTCTCGGTCTAAGCTGTTATTTTCTATAATGTAATCGTAGGCAGCTAGGAAAAATCCACCGGTGCCACAAGCTGGGTCGGCAATTTTTTTCATTGGTTTGGGCTGAATACAAGCCACCATAGTTTTGATTAAGGCACGGGGGGTAAAATATTGACCGGCACCGCTTTTGGTGTCTTCGGCATTTTTTTCTAAAAGTCCTTCATAAATTTTTCCTTTAACATCTGCTCCCATCATTGTCCATTGTTCATTATTGATGAGGTTGATTACTCTTAATAGTTTGGATGGGTCTTGGATTTTATTTTGACTTTTAGTGAAGATTTGTCCTAGCATGCCTTTTTCGGTGGAGAGGCTGCGTAATAATTGGACGTAGAATGATTCTAATTCTGCCCCGGTTTTGCTGGATAAGTTTTCCCAGTTGCAAACTTCACCGTTTTGCTTACCTTCAACATCTTTAATTTGAGGGAATTTCAAACCTTTATTATAGGGTGGTTTATTGAGTTCATCTGCCATTTTTAAAAACAGCAAATAGGTGATTTGTTCTAGGTAATCGCCATAGCCGACACCATCATCACGCAATACATGAGCTAAATTCCAGATTTTGGATACTATAGTAGAGTCGTTCATTTTTTTTATCTCGTTCCTAACGTCTCGTTGGGAATGCCTACCATACCGCTCTGCGGTATTCATTTTGGTTTAATTCGTGGCAGAGCCACTTAAATTAGGTATCAAGGTAGAGCCTTGATACCAGAAAAAACCTATAAAGTTGAATCAGACCTGACAGGTTTTCAAAACCTGTCAGGTCTAAAAAACTCATTTTATGACAGTGCTTAGTATATAGCTAAATTCCAGATTTTAGATACTATCGCAGAATCATTTATTTCAGTTTTTCTGCCTCTATTTTTTTGAGTAGTTCAGATGCAGGTTCATAGTTTTTATCCTGTTTGCATTTTTCTAATTCGGCTTTGCTGAGTAATTTTCCTTCAAAAGCTTTTTTAAGGATGCTTTGGCGAAGGAAGTTTGATTTTTCAAGGCTTTCCGTGATGCTTTGTTCCAATGTGTCGCATACGGATAGGCGAGATTCAATTGCTTTGACAATTTCATTTTGCTCAGTTTTAGAACAAATAGGTAAATGCAGAGAACATAATTCACCCGAATTTATATTATTTACTCCACTAGTGGATTTTGCTTTTGATTCAATTTGCACTCTTAAATCAATAGACGATAAGCAATAAATTAAATATTTGGAATTAATTATGTTTTTTATTGGTCTTAGTCTTATTAAGTAGCCTGCATATAAGTAATTAGTATCTCTTTTTTTTATTAATGCACATTTCCCAACCAATTCTACACTACCATTTGATCGAATAATAAGAACATCATTTTCTTTCAAGCTGTATGTATCTATTTCTTCTTTTGTAAATGAGGCAAATTTTAAATCATCATCCTCGATAAATTTATCACCAATATTTGGTATTCTTAAAACGCCTAAACCTGAAGATTTATAGGAGCATTTTTTCGAAGTGCCATATTTTGGTTCTTCTATTAAATCACCATTATTTAAA
>JASFYV010000069.1:0-4151 GCA_045046925.1 Candidatus Marithrix sp.
TATTATTTTTGTCTTTGGGCTTTTACATTTTTGGCAAATTGAGTTCATTTCTTTCATTTGTCTATTTTACCAGTAATTATAGTTTAAGCCCAGTACCAAATGTGACTCGAAAGATGTAATTCGTAAACTCATTACATCCTACATAAAATCCGTAATTAACTGTATAGTTTTGGTCAATTTCATGTAATTAATACAATCATACTTAACTATAATTACTTTCGTTTTTTAGGAAAGATGTTTATTTTTTAATAATGTTATAAGTTACTATACATTATAATATTTATGCTAAAATAATACCGTTAAGGGCAGGCGCATAAGGTCTATCCTTAACTACACAATATATTTCAATAAGGAGACAAGTTTCATTACCCAAATATTATCCCCATCGTTTAGATAAATTATGTTTTACTCCTAGATGATCACAAATCCTGGCCACAATAAAATCTATAATATCATCAATAGTTTGAGGATTATTGTAAAATCCTGGGTTAGCAGGTAAGATTAAAGTTCCCATATTAGTTAATCGCAACATGTTTTCTAAATGGATCACTGATAAAGGTGTTTCCCTGTGAACTAAAATTAATTTACGCCGTTCTTTCAATATTACATCAGCTGCTCGTTCTAATAAATTTTGACTTAAGCCATTGGCAATAGTTGCTAAAGTACTGCTAGTACAAGGACATACTACCATTGCTTGCGGTACGGAACTACCACTAGCAATTGGTGCCATCCATTGTTTTGAACCGAATACTTGTAATTGTTCAGTTTTAGCTTGATAACGCTTACTTAAAATTTCTTGGATTGCTGTTGGTTGGGCTGGTAATTTAATTCCCATTTCCAAATCAAGCACTAATCTTGCTGGCTCTGAGATTAAAAAATATACCTGTCTTTGAGCTAAAATCAACTGTTCTAATAAGCGTAATCCATAAGCTGCCCCTGACGCACCAGTCATAGCTAAAGTTATAGCTTTATTCAAGTAAACCTCTAGCTAAATCTGCTTGTATATCGCTTATATCTTCCAAACCTACTGAGATACGAATCAAACCATCATTGATACCAGCAGCTTGCCGTTGTTCTGGAGTTATACGGCCATGAGTAGTAGTAGCTGGATGTGTGATAGTAGTCTTGGCATCACCCAAATTACCAGTAATAGATATCATTCTAGTGGAATCAATTATGTTCCAAGCAGTCTTTTGATTAGCAACTTCAAATGATACTAATCCACCAAAACGTTTTTGCTGTTTAATCGCAATTTCATGCTGTGGATGAGAAGTCAGACCAGGATAATAAATTCTTTGGACAGAATCTTGTTCGGTCAACCAATTTGCTAAAATTTCAGCATTATCACAATGTCTTTGCATTCTTAATCCAAGAGTTTCCAATCCTTTCAAAAATACCCAGGCATTAAAAGGACTCATGCTAGGGCCAGCAGAACGTAAAATCCCCAGAATATCACCATTAATAAGATTGCTTGGTCCAACTACTGCTCCACCTATACAACGTCCTTGTCCATCCAAATATTTAGTGGCAGAATGAATTACTAAATCTGCTCCTAAAGCTAGTGGTTGCTGTAAAGCAGGAGTGCAGAAACAGTTATCAACTATTAACAAACAATCATTCGCATGAGCTACATCAGCCACTGCTTGTATGTCGGCAATTGCCATTAAAGGATTGGATGGTGTTTCTAAAAATAATAGCTTAGTATTAGGCTGAATCGCAGCTTGCCAACTGGTAACATTGCTTAATTCAACGAAACTAGTGCTAATTTCAAATTTAGCTAGAATTTTATTAAATAAAGTTATAGTCGAGCCAAATATACTCTTTGACGCAACTATATGATCACCAGCTTTTAGCAAACCTAAACAAGTAGTAAGAATAGCAGCCATACCAGAAGCAGTGGCCAAACAGCTTTCACCTCCTTCTAAAGCGGCTAGTCGTTCTTCAAAATTACGGACGGTTGGGTTAGTAAATCGTGAGTAAATATTACCAACCAATTCGGTAGAGGTAAATCTTTTAGCTGCTTCTGCGGCATTTTTAAATACATAACTAGAAGTAGGAAAAATAGCTTCACTATGTTCCCCTTCATCACTGCGTACCTGTCCAGCTCGAACTGCACGAGTATCAAAGTTAAATTCGTTCCAATCAGTCATTGTCTTTTAATTGCTATTTAAAATAGATAGTTCTAAAATTATAAAAATACTTTTTGTACCTTAATATAAAAGAGATTGACTGTCAAATAATGTGTTGTTATTAGATGAATCATTTTTTATTATTTTTAATATCAATTATTTAATTTATGCTATATGTTTATTATAAAATTTGATAGTTCACAATGAAATTGATAGAATGTAAAATTTAACTGGCCATGTTCACATATCTCCTCGTAACGAAATCGAACAGAAAATAGCTGGAATTTGGCAAAAATTGTTAGGTATGGAAAAAATTAGCATCCATGATGATTATTTTGAATTGGGTGGTGATTCACTTTTGGCTATTCAATTAATTGCTAAATTATATCAAATTTTTTTAAATAAAATTACCTCCAAATATTTTACTAAGTTAGCACAATCTATTAAAAATCCTTCGTTGTTTGAAACACAGTTATTTGTACTAGTAAAAATTCAGACTGGTATAGTAACATTCTTATAAAAAGATTATATGATTTTAATAAAATCAATATATTATATCTATAAATAGTACATGAATATGGGAATGTTACTATAAATCATCTAAAAATCCTTTGTTTCTAATACATCTAGTTGGTGGTAGTAAGTACACAAAAGTATATTAACAAAAAATGGTATAATTTAAAGAACAGTCAACTTAAGTAAGAAAAAGTAATGTTGTATGCAAAAGAACTAACAGAGAAGACAACTTTAGAAAATATGCAATTCTATGACCCTGTGGCAATAGTAAGAAAACGTAGTTATAGCATATATCATCAGAAGGGAATTCGGTGCCAAATATAACAAAGAAATTAGGAGTATGTAGACAATATCAAGTTGGTTACAAGCTTGGGATAATGTAGGAATAATAGGATTAATAACCAAAAAGTGGTCGTCCAAGAAAACTGTCACCTCAACAAGAGGCAATTGATAAAGTCAAGAAAAATCCAAGAAGTCTTAAGAAAGTATTAGCAGAATTATATAAAGAAACAGGTATTTCAATTAGTAAAGAGACATATAAAAAGAATATGTAAACGTGCAGATTTAAGGTGGAAGCGGGTAACTCTAAAAGATAAATCAACAAGAATATGAAAGAGTTGCCAAAATTATAGAAGAGCTACTAATAAGAGAAAAACAGGAGAAACTTGATGTATATTATTTTGACGAATCAGGTTTTAACCTTCAACCGTGTGTTCCATATGCTTGGCAAGAAACTGGTAAGTATATTGAAGTACCTGCCTCACATAGCAAAAGTCTAAACGTATTAGGATTTATTAATCATAACTGTCTAGTAATATATTTCTTGCCCAATTACATGAATGGAAAGAACTTGGACTTTATGTCATACCTCTTCCTATTCGCCTCAATTAAATATTATTGATGTTGGTTCCCAATATTTAATTATGCAACAAAATGTTAATATGCTTTTGTGTACTTATAATACAATATTATAACCTAGCACATTATTTAGGTTCTGATCAAGCAATTTATGGAATTAGAACACCAGAAATTTTTGAAGAACAAAAAGAATATTCTAACTTGGCAAATAGAGCAGAACACTATATTGATGTAATTAAAACGATTCAGTCAGAAGGCACCTTATTTATTATCTGGAATATCATATGGAGGTAATATGGTGTTAAAAAACAAGGAGATGAAATTGGTTTAGTTGCTATGTTTGATAGTTATCCTCCAGATTCTTATGCAAATCAATCTGAGGATAACAGTAAATTTTTAGCTTCTTTCCTTACTTTGGCAGAAGTGATGCTTGGTAATAGATATAAATTACAAGATGTATCTAATGATGAATTGCAATTGCTTGATGAAAACGAACAGTGGAATTATATTCTTAAACAGGTAAACAACTTAATTCCTGATATAGAGAATCAATGGTTAGGACAGTATTACATATTAACAGTCCGATAGTTACAAAGAGAATCAAAGCCAATTTTGCATTTAATGGAAGTGAAGTCAAAACCTAACCAA
>JASFYV010000070.1:0-14377 GCA_045046925.1 Candidatus Marithrix sp.
TTAGGTTTAGCGTTAGTGATAAATTTAGTTTTTGCCAGTATGACCCAACATTTATTGAAAAATTAATCCACAATTATTAATACTAAATATGGAACAATATTAAATATAAAAATGGTGATTTTAAAAAAAGCTATACCAGTATAATGAATGGAGTCAAATTTCTCAACTGACAAATTAAACCATTTACTATGTAAGCGATAAATAAAACCATGAGCAAACATGAAAAATAAAACCCACCATAATAATAGTCCCATGTTAATAATGGAACACCAACCCAAAAATTCGCGTACAATATCAATTGTCATTTAATACCTCAGATTATTTTACAAACATTTATGATAAGTCTAGTATAAAAATAGCACTTATCCAATATTATATGGTGCAAATTTAAAAAGTTATTCATCATCAGCTAATGTTAACACCTCAACTCCAGTTTCAGTAACTAAAATAGTATGCTCCCATTGGGCAGATAAACTGTGATCTTTAGTAACTACTGTCCATTTATCTGGCAAAACATTAATTTCTCGTTTACCAGCATTAATCATTGGTTCAATAGTAAAAATCATACCAGATTGTAATAATATATCTTTTGCTTGTGGACTGAAATAATGTAAAACCTGTGGGTCTTCGTGAAATTTTCGCCCAATTCCATGCCCACAATATTCTTGAACTACTGAACAATTTTTTGATTCTGCATAATTTTGAATTGCAGCTCCCACATCTCTATTTAAATAAGCACCTGGTCGCACAGCATTAATTCCAATCCATAAACATTCATAAGCAATTTTTACTAACCGTTTAGCCTTGATACTTGGTTTGCCAATTGTAAACATACGGCTGGTATCGCCATGATATTCATTTTTAATAGTGGTTATATCAAGATTAACAATATCCCCATTTTTTAATTTTTTAGTACTGGGAATACCATGACAAACTTGATGATTTACTGAAGTGCAAATTGATTTAGGAAACCCCTTATAATCTAAAGGAGCTGGAATTGCTTTTTGTACATTAACAGTATAATCATGACATATCTCATCCAATTCATTAGTTGATATACCAACCTTAACATAAGGAGTTATCATGTCTAAAGTTTCCTTTGCTAATTGCCCAGCAACCCGCATTTTTTCAATTTCTTCCTTAGTTTTTATAAATATTGCCATTTTTTAATATCAATTTTTTTAATTTTGAGGTAGAATGTATAGTTTTAATATCATATCACACACATGCCGTCACATAAATTGGGTGCTCTAAGTTTGAGTCAGTTTATGGGGTGTGTGGAGGTCTAACCCAACAGGAAATTTATGACAAAAATAACTATGCGCCAGATGTTAGAAGCTGGTGTACATTTTGGACACCAAGCTCGCTACTGGAATCCACGGATGGCTCCATATCTTTTTGGAGTTCGTAATAAGATTCATATTATCAATCTTGAGCATACTTTACCAATGTTCAATGATGCTGCTAATTTTTTAGGTAAATTAGCCACTAAGAAAGGTAAAATCTTATTTGTAGGAACTAAACGTGCCTCTCAAACAATTGTGAAAGAAGCTGCAATTCGTTGTGATATGCCATATGTAAACCGACGTTGGTTAGGTGGTATGTTGACTAATTATAAAACAGTTAAAGCTTCCATTAAACGATTAAAAGATTTAGAAATTCTTAGTCAAGATGGTACCTTAAATAGAGTAATTAAGAAAGAAGCCTTGTCTTTAACCCGTGAGCTAGAAAAGCTAGAACGCAGCTTGGGTGGAATTAAAGATATGAATGGTCTGCCAGATGCACTGTTTATCGTTGATGTAGGTCATGAAAGGAATGCAGTTAAAGAAGCAGTTAAATTGAACATTCCAATTGCAGGAGTGGTTGATTCTAACAATAGTCCTATTCATATTGATTATATTATTCCTGGTAATGATGATGCTATCCGTTCTATTAACTTATATGTTAATGGCGTAGCCGATGCAATTCTTGATAGTAAACAATCTAGCTTACAGTCAGTAGAAGAAGATTTTGTAGAAGAATCTGATCCAGCTGAGAAAGATGAAGCAGTCGCCACAAAAGAAGAATAATTTTTAATTTAGTTTCGGGAATATTCTCGAAACTTTCTAATAGGTGAATCTAATTTACCTATCGAAATTTAGAGGTTATCCTCTACCAAATTACGAGGTTTTATAAAAATGAAGATTTCCGCAGCATTGGTTAAAGAACTGCGTGAACGTACCGGTGCTGGTATGATGGAATGTAAAAAGTCATTGACTGAAAGCAATGGTGATATTGAAACCGCCATTGAAGCAATGCGTAAATCTGGACAAGCCAAAGCAGATAAAAAAGCAGGAAGAATTGCAGCTGAAGGTGCGATTGTGATTCAACAAGACGATGATAATGCTGTAATGGTTGAAGTTAATTCTGAAACAGATTTTGTATCTAAAGGTGATGATTTTAAAGATTTTTGTAATGCAGTAGCTGCTACAGTATTAACTGCAAAGCCAACTGATTTAGAAACATTATTGACAGTAAATTTACATGGTAGTGAAAAAACTGTCGAAAAATCCCGCCAAGATTTGATTGCTAAAATTGGCGAAAATATTAATGTACGTCGATTTGCTATAGCAAATAAATCTGGCGATAATGTTGGAGCGTATTTGCATGGAATTAGAATTGGTGTGTTAGCTAACATACAAGGAGGTGGCAATTCTGATTTAGCCAAAGATATTGCAATGCATATTGCTGCTAGTCGCCCATTATGTATTTCTCCAGAGCAAGTTCCAGCAGATATAATTGCTAAAGAAAAAGATATTTATATTGCTCAAGCCAATGATTCTGGTAAACCAGCTAATATAGTTGAAAAAATGGTTGAAGGCAAATTAAATAAATTCTTGCGTGGAGTTACTTTACTTGGCCAACCATTCATTAAAGATACTGACAAAACCATCGAAAAATTACTAAAAGAAGCTGATGCCACAATAGTAAGTTTTGAACGATTTGAAGTTGGAGAAGGTATTGAAAAGAAAACTGATAATTTTGTCGATGAAGTCATGCAACAAGTACAAAATTAAATGCCTAACATTTCCCCGGTTTATCAACGTGTATTACTAAAAATAAGTGGTGAAGCCTTATTGGGTGGAACTCAATTTGGAATCGAAGCACAAGGCTTAACTCATTTAGCACAAAAAATCCAAGCGATTGTTAAACTTGGGGTGCAATTGGGTTTAGTTATCGGTGGGGGAAATATTTTTCGTGGCATGAATTTAACTTCTGGTGGTATTGCTAGAGTTTCAGCTGATCAAATTGGCATGTTGGCAACCGTAATGAATGGTTTAGCTGTACAGGATGCGTTACAAAAAATAGCCATAGAAGCTCGAGTTATGTCAGCTTTTCAAATTGAAACTATTTGTGAATCTTATAATCAACGAGATGCAATTAGACATTTAGAAGCTGGCCGAGTGGTTATTTTTGTAGCTGGTACTGGTAATCCATTTTTTACGACTGATTCTGCTGCTAGTTTACGTGCGGTTGAAATTGGAGCAGATTTAATGATTAAAGCGACTAAAGTTGACGGTGTTTATGCCTCTGATCCAAAACTTGATCCAACTGCAGAACGTTTCACCCGTTTGAGCTATAACAAAGTAGTAGAATTAGGCTTAGGTGTTATGGATACTACTGCTATTGTGATCAGTCGGGATAATAATTTGCCACTTCGAGTGCTAGACATGGAACAACCGAATGCATTAGTTGATGTCATCACTGGCCAAGATATTGGTACATTAATTCATACGGAAAATGATAATGAATGAAATGATTGATATGGTTAATTCCGATGCTAAAGAACGAATGCAAAAAAGTGTCGCTACCCTGAAGGCAGAATATGTAAAAATTCGTACTGGACGGGCTCATACTAGCTTACTTGAACATGTTATGGTTCCATATTATGGTTCTGATGTGCCAATTACTCAAGTTGCCAATGTGAATGTGATAGACCCTCGTACTTTGGGAGTTGTACCATTTGAAAAAACCATGATAAATACAGTGGAAAAAAGTATCCGTAATTCTGATTTGGGACTTAATCCTACTAATGTTGGTACAATTTTACGAGTTCCATTGCCACCTATGACTGAAGAACGACGGCGTGACTTGGTAAAGGTAGTCAAGCATGAAGCTGAAAATGCTAAAGTTGCAGTGCGTAATATTCGTCGAGACGCAAATCATGATTTGAAGGTTTCAATGAAAGATGGTGATATTTCTAAAGATGAGGAACATCATGCTGAAGACGATATTCAAAAATTAACTAATGAGAATATTAGTAATATCGACAATATTTTGGCTAATAAAGAAGCGGAATTAATGGAAATTTAACTTCAGTGTAGCCCAATTTATGATCACAATTGGGCTACACTAATTAGGCATCTAAGTTAGCTACTGATAAGGCATTTTCCTCGATAAACTTACGTCTAGGCTCGACATGTTCACCCATAAGCGTAGTAAAAATTTCATCACTAGCAACCATATCTCCAACTTTCACTTGTAACAGAGTACGGCTTTCCATATTCATAGTAGTTTCCCATAATTGTTCTGGATTCATTTCTCCAAGTCCTTTATAACGTTGAATATTTAGACCACGTTGGGCTTCTGCCAATAACCATTCTGTCACTTCCTTAAAATTGTTTACTAACTGTTTTTTATCTCCACGTTGTACATAAGCACTTTCTTCTAATAAACCAGTTAATTCTTTACCTAAAATTATTAATGCTTTATATTCAGTAGAATTAAAGAAATTTTTCTGGATTATATAAGCATATTCAACTCCATGAGCAGTTAATGTAATATTAGCAGCAAAATCATCCAAAAAGATTTGTACTTTAATTTTATAATTATGTACTGTTGTTTCTAAAGCGATTAATAAATTATCAAACCATTGCTGAACTTTGGTTGGATAATTCAATTCGTCGAGAGCTGGTAGATCAATCATAGTTTCTAATACAGCAGCCGGTAAAATCTGCCGAGAAATTCGTTTAACGATTGTCATTACTTTAAAATAATGTTGAAATAACTTTTCTAATGCTTCATCTTGTAACGCTGGAGCTGCTGAATTTACAAATAATTTGGCATTTTGTAAAGCTAATACCATTAAATAATCATTGAGGGCTACATCATCTTTAATATATTGTTCTTGCTTGCCTTTAGAAAGTTTATATAAAGGTGGTTGAGCAATATAAACATGACCTCTTTCTATCAATTCAGGCATTTGCCGATAGAAAAAAGTTAATAGTAAAGTTCTAATATGGCTACCGTCAACATCAGCATCTGTAGCAATTATAATTCTGTGATACCTAAGTTTATCTGGATTATATTCTTCCTTACCAATTCCACAACCTAACGCAGTAATTAAAGTACCAACTTCTGCCGAGGCTAACATACGATCAAATCTAGCTCTTTCTACATTTAAAATTTTCCCCTTAAGCGGTAGAATTGCTTGATATTTTCGATTACGACCTTGTTTGGCACTTCCCCCGGCCGAATCTCCTTCAACCAAGAATAACTCAGATAAAGCTGGGTCTTTTTCCTGACAATCAGCTAATTTACCAGGTAAACCAGCAATATCTAAGGATGTCTTACGGCGAGTCATTTCTCGAGCTTTACGAGCTGCCTCTCTAGCTCTAGCGGCATCTATAATCTTACTAGCAATATTTTTAGCATCAGCTGGATTTTCTAATAAAAATTCTTCTAACTTTTCTCCAAGCTTTCCTTCTGTTGCTGACTTAACTTCACTCGACACTAATTTATGTTTAGATTGGGAAGAAAATTTAGGGTCTTGCATTTTAATTGATAGAACTGCAGTCAGACCTTCACGTACATCATCACCAGAAGTAGTAACTTTGGCTTTCTTTAAAAAACCTTCTCGTTCTAAATAATTATTAAAAGTACGGGTCAAAGCACCCCGAAAACCGGCTAAATGAGTACCACCATCCCGTTGTGGAATATTATTGGTAAAGCAAAGAATATTTTCTCGATAAGAATCATTCCATTGCATAGCAACTTCTATCGCAATATTATCTTTACTGGTATTTATATATAAAATATTATTATGGAGTAAAGTTTTATTTTTATTTAATAATTCGATAAAAGCCTTAATTCCACCTTCATCGGCAAATACATTATCCTTAGATGTTCTATCATCAATTAGACGAATGTTTACTCCAGCATTTAAGAAGGATAATTCACGTAATCGATTGGCAAGAATATCGTAATGGAATTCAATATTAGTAAAGGTATTTTTACTTGGTTTAAAGCGAATTTTAGTACCAGTTTTATCAGTTTCTTCAATTTCTTTCAAAGGTTCAACTGGAAAACCTTCTTTATAAATTTGGTAATGGGTTTTTCCTTCTCGATAAATAGTTAATTCAAGCTCTTCTGACAATGCATTTACTACTGAAACTCCAACTCCATGTAAGCCACCAGAAACTTTATAGGAATTATCATCAAACTTACCACCAGCATGTAACACAGTCATAATTACTTCAGCAGCGGAACAACCTTCTTCTTCGTGCATGTCGACTGGAATTCCACGTCCATTATCGATTACAGTAACGGAATCATCTTCATGAATTTGCACCATTATTTCTGAACAATGACCAGCTAAAGCTTCATCTATGGCATTGTCAACTACTTCAAATACCATGTGATGTAAGCCAGTACCATCATCAGTATCACCAATATACATGCCAGGACGCTTTCTAACCGCATCTAAGCCTTTTAAAACTTTAATATTACTAGAGTTATAGGTGGTTTCAGTCATCAGTTATCAATTATTCCGTTTAGCAAACTTCAAAGCTGTATTATAGCAAAATTTGATACTTAAGTAAAATCAACGTTTGATAACAATTCTTAATTAAATTCAATTTGATATTACTGTAATATGGTTACGAACCGTAGGATGTAATGAGTACACGAATTACATCTTGATACAATTCATTCTCCATCCTACATTTAGCCATATGTCAGTCTTGCTTTAATTCGGGAGGAACTTCTAAAGCAGGCAAAGGTTTACCCTTATCATAAGATTTGTGGTCATCAGTCCAAGTAGCATCCAGATATCTGACAACTGTGCCACAACTTGATAACAAAACTAAACAGATTGATAACAATAATACTTTAAGCATAATCAACTTCTGCTTGTTGCATAGCTTGTTCAATAATTGCATGATATTCTGCTGATAACGGAGTCAATGGCAATCTAATTCCGGCTGAAATTAATCCCATTCTCTGCACTGCCCATTTAACTGGGATTGGATTAGATTCCACAAATAAATTTTTATGTAAGCTCATTAACTTATTATTAATCACTTCTGCTTCAGCCCGATTTCCAGCTAAAGCTGCCTGGCACATAGCATTCATTGCTTTAGGTGCAACATTAGCTGTTACTGAAATAGTACCTTTACCACCAGCCAATATCAATTCCATTGCTGTACTATCGTCACCACTATAAATCGCAAAGTTATCATTGGCTATCATAATTAAATCATTAATTCTAGTAATATCACCAACAGCTTCTTTAATTCCAATAATATTATCTATTTCAGCTAGTCGTCTTACTGTTGTAGGCAATATATCACAAGCAGTACGTCCTGGTACGTTATACAATAACTGTGGAATAGATACAGCTTCAGCAATTTTCTTATAATGTTGATACAAACCCTCTTGGGTAGGTTTATTATAATATGGTGTTACTAATAAACAAGCATCAGCTCCTACATCAGTTGCACATTTGGTATATTCAATAGCTTCTGCTGTAGAATTAGAGCCTGTTCCAGCAATAACTGAGATTCGTTTAGCTGCTTGTTCAACAGTAATTCTAATTACTTCACAATGCTCATCATGAGTTAAGGTTGCTGATTCACCAGTCGTTCCAACTGATACTATTGCATTGGTTTTATTATCAATATGATAGTCGACTAAACTGCGTAAACTAGTTTCATCAATTCTATCATCTTTAGTCATAGGGGTAACTAATGCTACCATACTACCTTTAAACATAGTATAAACTCCTTTAGTTAATACTTAATTATAAATTAAACATTGAGCATTTTATTAATTATCTTGTTCTTCACGAATGCTACGAATAAAATCTCGTCGTTCATCAAGTGCTTTAGCTGTAGTTTCATGACCTTGTTGACGAGCATTATGAATAATAGTGCTAAATGCAATATCAGCTTTGTCAGTTAACAACTCTTGATGTTGCTTAATCACATCTATAGCCTGTTCTTTAGTTGTTGTTTGGACGAAAATATCTATAGCTTGGTATAATTCTGATTGTTGGTTTTCCATAATTTACAGTTATTGAGTAGAAAAAATTTTATAAATTTGTAATAATTAGTATATTATTGAGTATACTAGTTTATTCTTGATAGATAAATCATTAAGGTATAATGTCATATGTTATTGTCAATATATAGAACAAAAATTAGTTATATAATAATAGTTAATTAGGAGCATTACCATGGCTACAATTTCCACTAAATCAGTTCATAAAATATCCCCAGCAATAATGGAATGTGGTGCCGCTATTAGTAGTGGCCAAATGGAAAAATTTGTAAGCAATTTTCAACAAAGTACTCGGCGGTGGGAAATTATTGTTTATCCAGCTATGTTTGCTTTTGTTATACTAGCAGGTTATGGCTTTTTCTTAATTTATAGTTTAACCCATGATATGAGTTCTATGGCCCGTAGCATGGATCCAGATATGGGTGAACATATGGGTTCTATGACTAATAGTATTTCTACATTATCAGAACAAATTCAAATTATGTCTGGGCAAGTTCAAATGATGACTCGTACTATGAGTGATATATCTGTTAAATTAGATACTTTACAACCTATGTTAAGTCACATTGCTCAGATGGATCATTCTATGGTTAATATTACGACTTCATTAAGTAGTATAGATACAATGATGGTGCAAATGGATCGTTCTATGACTCGTATGGATGGTTCTATTGGTAATATAGATACTTCTATTTTGACTATGGATGATTCAATGCAGAACCTTGATCAATCAATACGAGTGATAACAGCGACAACTGATCAAATGCGACGTGATTTAACTATGATGAATCATGGAATGTCAAGTTTATCACGGCCAGCATCATTTGCTAATAATTTCATGCCTTGGTAATATGAATATTTAAAATAATTAACTCAAAAAGGTTATTAACATGCTTGTAAAAGAAATTATGACTCGTGCTGTTAGGACGATTACTCCAGAAACTCGTTTAACTGAAGTTGCTTCTATTATGTGTCTTAACCGTTTTAGCGGTTTACCAGTTGTTGAACAGGACAACATAATAATTGGTATTTTGTCAGAACAAGACGTGTTGCGTTATTTATTTCCAGATATGGAAGATATAATTACTGGAATGGGTGTTCTTGATTTTGAACATAGAGAAGCCGAATATAAAAAGGTTTTACCATTGAAAGCTTCCGATCTCATGACCAAAGAGCCGGTAACAGTTATTCCTGAAATGCCGATCTTAAAAGCTGTTTCGGTTATGGCAAGACGTAATTTTCGTAGAATTCCAGTTGCCGATGGTAACAAATTAGTTGGTATGGTAAGTTTAGGTGATATTCATCGAGCAATTTTTATGCAAAGCTTCGCCCAACATTAAATTTTAAAAGGTCAGCATCCGCTGACCATCAACTAAACATCTAGTCCTTCTATATACTCTTGTAAATTTTCAATTTGTTGTTTGGTAATTCGTCCTAAACAATCAAATTTATGAAAAAAATGACCAACTTCACCTTCCATAGCTACTGTAACAAATGTACAATAATTCCATCTAAAACCCTGCCATGATTTTTGAGCTTTATCTAACAATTTTTTAGACCTGTAATCAATATCATCTTGGGCTTTTATATCTTTAACTTTATCATTTAATTTCTTTTTAGCAGCCATATAGGTATTTTCTGCACAAGAATTCATTTTTATAATATCCTCAGTGCTTTCACAATCAGAAATTGTTTCCGCCATAATACCTTGAGCTACCACAACCAACATTATAGTTAGTAAAATCTTTTGTAACATAAAGTCTATCTCCGTATTAAATATACTTAATTGTAACATATAAAAAATGACAATTTAATATTTAAATTTTAATTAAGCTAACATTATTTTTTTAATTGCAGATATTTGAAAATCTTTTAGCTAATTTGCTTGGCCAAAAGGTGGATATTATCCACCAGACTAATACTAAAAACACTCTAAAATACGTTTACCTATTTCAGTAGGATTACGAGCTAATTTAACTCCTGCTGTTTCCAAAGCATTAAACTTATCCTGTGCCGTTCCCTTACCACCAGAAATAATGGCTCCGGCATGACCCATTCGTTTACCTTTAGGAGCAGTTACTCCAGCAATATAAGCAACTACTGGTTTGGTTACAGAAGCTTTGATATATTCAGCAGCTGATTCTTCGGCTGTACCACCTATTTCTCCAACCATTACAATGCCTTCAGTTTGAGGGTCAGCTTGGAATAATTTCAAACAATCCACAAAGTTCATACCATGAATTGGATCACCACCAATACCAATACAAGTACTTTGTCCTAAACCAATTTTTGTAGTTTGGGCTACTGCTTCATAAGTTAACGTCCCAGAACGAGAAACGATACCAATAGTACCACGTTTATGAATAACTCCAGGCATAATGCCAAGTTTACAATCGTCTGGGGTTATAATTCCAGGACAATTAGGGCCGATCAGATAAACATCTGGATAATTATTCAATACTGTTTTAACTTTTAGCATGTCCAGTACTGGAATGCCTTCAGTTATACATACAATAATCTTAATCCCTCCAGCTGCGGCCTCTAAAATAGCATCTGCTGCAAAAGCTGCTGGTACATAAATCATAGTTGCAGTTGCGTCAGTTGCAATAACCGCATCATGTACTGTATCGAATACTGGTAATCCTAAATGAGTTTGACCACCACGACCTGGGGTAACTCCACCCACTATCTTAGTTCCATAAGCTATACACTGTTCAGAGTGAAAGGTTCCTTGCTTGCCAGTAAAACCTTGACAAATTACTTTGGTGTTTGTTTCAACTAAAATACTCATAAATTATCCTTTTGCTGCTAATACAGCTTTTTTTGCTCCATCATCTAAATTATCAGCTGTAATAATAGCCAAACCACTTTGAGCTAACATTTTTTTGCCTTCGTCAACACGAGTACCTTCCAATCGAACTACTATTGGTAATTTAGTACCAGTTTCTTGTACTGCCTGAATTACACCAGTTGCAATCAAATCGCATCTAACTATGCCACCAAATATATTTACTAATATAGATTTAACTTTAGAATCAGATAGAATAATTTTGCAGGCTTCAGTTACTTTATCGGCTGTAGTACCACCACCAACATCTAAGAAATTGGCTGGTTCACCACCGTGCATTTTAATCACATCCATGGTTGCCATTGCTAATCCAGCTCCATTTACCATGCAAGCTATGTCACCATCTAATGCAATATAGTTTAAATCAAATTGACGAGCTTTATGTTCCTTGGCATCTTCTTGGGTAGAATCATATAAAGTTGCTAATTCTTTATGTCGGTATAGAGCGTTATCTTCAATACTAATTTTGGCATCCAGTGCTAATAAATCACCTTGTTGAGTAATTACTAAAGGGTTTATTTCAACTAAGCTTAAATCCTTCTCAATAAACAAGCGATACAGATTATATAACATGACTGTTAGTTGTTTACGTTGTTCAGCATCTAATTTTAAAGCAAATGCAATCGCACGACATTGATAAGCCTGAATACCAACTATAGGATTAATAGTCACGTTGATAATTTGTTCTGGAGTTGTAGCAGCTACTTGCTCGATATCCATACCTCCAGCTAAAGAAGCTATGATAGCAACTCTAGTCGTAGCTCGATCAACTAGTAAACTTAAATAAAGTTCGTTAGCTATGGCAGTAACATTTTCAATTAGAACTCGATTTACTGGCTGACCATTAGTACCAGTTTGATGAGTTATTAGTGAAGTTCCAATTAAATCATTAGTAATATTTACTATAGTTTCTAAACTGTCTGCTTTTTTAACTCCACCAGCCTTGCCACGTCCACCAGCATGGACTTGAGCTTTAACCATCCAAGTATCGCCACCTAAATTTTGAGCATGTTGTTTAGCTTCATCTGTGTTGGTAGCCATATATCCAGTTGGTACTGGAATTTTATAATCAGAAAATAATTGTTTTGCTTGATATTCATGTATATTCATAGTTTATGTATTCATGATAGTTTTTTAATTCAGGTTCAAAATTACTTTGTATAACATCAAATAATGATATATGTATTATTATACTATCATTACAAGTCATACAAAACCATAATGTGCAATTTATAGTTTTAGGTAGAGCAATCGCATGAAAAATAATATTATAATTTTATGACATTCAGACAGTTTTACAATGGTGTTTATAGTTACAAATAGTATCAATATCATTCCTAGAATTTCCCGTTTATATACCTCCCCCATCCCTTCCTAAATTAGGAGGAGAACAAATGGCCGTTGTACTTCACTAAATCGGGAAATACTATACATGAGAATTCCCCAATAAAATATTTTATCAGAGGTATTTTTTGATATGCAAATTGATTATTAGGATTGAAAGCGTTTGAATAAAATTTAATTTATCTCAAAATTGTAGTATATTTAAGAGGTTTTAATGGTTTAATCATATTTTATAATCCGTTAAATCTTGTTCAAACACTTTTAAAGAGGAACTCAATATGAAAAATAGTTTATTATTTGTAATTGCTCAGCCCCCAAAATTAAGAAAAGAGAGAATTAAAAGGAGAAAGAACATTTTTGATAGAATGAAAAGTGGATAACCCCTGACGTTTACCAGTGTTAACGATAGAGCGAACATTAGCAAATAAATCCTTACCCCAATCAGAACGAAAACCATTTGTAACCTTACGAAAAATAGTACTCATCCTAATAGCTTGTTCACTTATTAGTTGGTGGGACAATCTTCCAAGAATAAGAACAAGCTATCTTGAATTTTAGTATAACGTTTCTTTAGACGAACACCATCCTTATGTATGGGTTGGATATCCAAACATTTGCTAAGACGACGTTTCAAATCGCATTGATATTGGTAGAGAGTATTTCAGCCTTCGCTTGTGTATTACAAACGCTCGTAACAGAAGTCTTTTCATTTGAATTGCAAATAATTTATCACCAGCATCAATTGCATATTGACAATCTCGTAATTGATGAGCTAGACAAACTTGCCATTTTTCGGCAGGATGATTGGATTGGGAACTGTATAAATCCGATACCCAAATTTCAGGTCGATTACCATCCATTACATATTCTATTACCTTCTGACCACGACTTGGACGGATTATGTGAAAACATACTTCATCATTCTGAAATACCCATTCCCATTCATTTTTACTACTCTAGCAGATGTTTCATCACTGCAAACTATGCGGCTATTTCGAAGTCGAGTTAATATCTTTTCGACTTCTGGTTCTAAACGATTATTTACCTGCTTAAATAGGTTGGCTAAACCTCCTTCACTTATTTCTAGGTTGTAAATTTCTTTGAATAAATTTGATAATCTGTTGTAGCTTATAGCATGGGCGTAACGGAAATAAGTTGCTAAGGTTTGTATGCTATTGCCAAAAGGTGTTCCTGGTTCTAAACCGGTTGGAACTGGGCTTACGTAATCTTTATGACAATGTGGGCAATGGTCACCTGTTGAACTTGATATTGGCTTTACTTCTGGGATTTCTATCTTATCATACAGAGCATGTAGTTTTTGAGGATTTACTGCTTCACCGCAGACATGTCTTAGCACGAGATATCACTGTTTGAGTCGGATTTGGTTCTAAGCTACGACCTTCCTTCTTTACGTGGTTTTCTGGTTTTACTTGCTGGTTTATTATTAGCTTTTTGGTCTTGTGAGGGAGGAATACTTGAATTTTTACTTGTCTTCTTCACACTAGCCGATGTTTTACCTTTTAAGTATCTCTGCCTCCAATATTTGATTTTTTCCCCATAGCTTTTCTATGGTATTTTTTTCATCTCTCTATATTTAAATTTCACTACCGTACAGTTTTTAAAACTCGTTAAAATTCAAGATATTATTTGGTAAAGATATACAAAAATGAGGTATAGGTAAATCTAGTTTGATAAGATATTTAAGTAACCGATTGCCCATTTTAAATAAACTTAAAACACAGCGTTCAGTACGATGTATAATAGTATCAATAGTTCGGACAGTTTTACAGATTGACAGTCCCATAGTTACATAGTGCATCAAAACCAATTTTATATTTAATAGAGGTGAAGTCAAAACCTAACCAT
>JASFYV010000071.1:0-3847 GCA_045046925.1 Candidatus Marithrix sp.
TGTAGGATGTAATGAGTTTACGAATTACATCTTTCGAGTCACATTTAGATACACGATTGATGCAATTCATTCTGCATCCTACATTTATATACCATTATTCAGGAAAAATGTGTAATATACTGAAAATTAAGTAAATTTACTTTTATACAAATTAAACCATCATGGACTTAAGTCCTATAGAATTATATTACGACTAAAAATATCTTAGGACTTTTGGTTAACATAAAAAATGATAGCAACAATGATGATGTAGAGACTTATCCAGATAGTTATCAATATGAACGTGCACAACGCTTTGGTGCAAGTATAAACTAAGTATATGTTCCAACTAGTTTTGCTATATCTGCCTCTATGACTATTATGACTTTTGCAATAATCTTTGTAATTTAGTTCGTGATTGAGCAGAATTCATTGCTATTCCAATTGGTGCCATTATTTGTTCAACAAATTCTAATTGAATATCAGATATTTCTTGTAAGGAAGCCATCTCTATTACTCCACTTAATTCATCTTCATAAAAAAATGGGATTAATAAAATATTTTTAGGGGCCAATTCTCCACTTCCAGATTGAATTTGAATATAATTTTCTGGAGCTTGAGTTATCACAATACTTTGTCTTTCTAAAGCTGTTTGGCCGACCAATCCTTCTCCAAACTCAAATTCATTTGCCAGTTGTTTACGTTTAATATAGGCATAAGTAGCGATTAGTTTTAAATGGTTAGCATCAGAAACTAAATAAAATGCTCCAACTTGGATATTTTCTAAATAAGTACATAAGAAGTTAATAACATTACGAGCTAATTCTTCAACACCCTGGGTTCCGCTCATTTGTTCGTTTAATTTAGTTTGACCTGTTTTTAACCAGTCTTGTTTAGCGTTTTCAGCAGTTAATTCTTGTAACGCACAAGTTACTTCTACAGATTGATTAGTAGTTTCTCCTAATACTTTCATAAAACCAGACAACTTAGAAATATCAACTCGTTTAGCTAAATCACCATTTTGTACCGCAATGACTGTATTTTGAATATCATCTATCATATCTTTCATGGATTTGGATATTTCTATCACTGCTCTTTGTATCATACCAATTTCGTCATGCCGATGAGTAGCACACATTTTAAAGTCTAAATTTCCTTTGGCTATTTCTTTCATAGCTTTGGATACTTTAGAAATCAGCTTACCCATTATTTGACCCATAATAAAAAATATAATAGAAACTACCAATAAAGCAATTATAGCGGTATTTAAAATTATTTTTTTAGTTTTATCAATTGCTTCTATATAATCAGTTCGATCAATAATTACCGATAAAATGGCAACCACTTTTTTGGAAAAATCGGTAAAAATATCTGAATAAACTACTACCGGCTTATTGCTAATCATTTTATGAGTTATATAACGATTATTATTAGCAAAAATATTAGTTAATTCATTATTATCAAGTAAATAAAGTTTATGGTGTTCTTTATATGGGGAATCAAAAGTACGAGCAAAATTAAAAAATTTAATTATCTCTCCTTCTTTAGGTTGTTTAGCAACATACAAGGCAAAGTCAATTCCGTATTCATTTTTTAAAAAATCGGTATTAAATTTCATACTAAATTCAACTGATCCAGTATGTTCCTGCTGATAAAACATGGGAGTTACAGCTAAAATAGATAGACCATCATCCTCTCTGGTAAAACCTTTTTGTGGTCTTTGACTAACATTAGTAGTAACAATAATTTTTCTATTGCTTAAATCATCTCCATAATTTTCTGGCTGATGTAAGCGTAAAAAAGAAACTGCATTAGAATATTGACCAGCAGTATCTCCTTTTTCAACTAAACCTGCTAAATGAAAGTGGAATTGTTGAATGGAATATTTCTTTTGCATAATTTTAAAAGATGGCATTAATAATTTTCGTAACTCTTCTCGTTGTCGGTTGGCGAAAGTTTCTTGAACTGCTGGTATATTTGCCAATAATGCACCGAAAGCTTCGGCTTTTTTAGTTTCATTCAACATTTTATTTAAAATAACTCTATGTTGAGCTTTCATTTCTTTTTCTTCTGCAATATTATATAATTGTCTCATTTCACTATAAGATAAATATGAAAATAAGCCAATTAAAATACTACATAATCCGATTGCATTTAATGTTAATTTAGTTCCAATATTCATAAATTAATTTATATTAAATATTAATAAATTTAGTAACTACCGACCATAATTATGGCAATAGGAGAAAATAAATTGTGTAAGTGCTTGTATACCTGCACCATACTGGAGAGGTTATTTGAATACTTATCATTGTACACCACATGCACTATCTGGTGTACTTCTAATTTTAGTTCGGTAATTTCAAATACTTGCCTAATTTATTTGTGTACATTCTGTAAAACCCATAGCATTGGCAAGTTTCTGGCAGGTAAACTTCTACATGGTTTGGTATACTCATTCAAGAATGTTTCACACCTTTGGAAATACTTTGGTTTATCGTTTTTTATATCCGTCATTATTGTATGGTTTATAGCACCTCCCGATTAAGTGAAGTACAACACACCCCTCGCTCCTCTCCTGATTTAGGATGGTATGGGGAAGTAAACGGGAAATGCTATATGTGTTGCTATTCATACCCGAATGGTTTTAAGTAGTTTATTTTCTTCTAACAGTTGTTTAATAAGCATTTTTAACGATTCTATATCGTTTGGGAATTCTTTCATCTTTTATTAGTTTAATATTTATTCCTTTTTTAGGATATACTTTTTTGTTATTTGCTTATGGTAGGTAGTTATAATTTTTTTAAGATTGAATGATAAGAGCTGGATGAGGCGAGAGTTTCACGTCCAATTCTTATGAGAGTTTTTGAGGAGGCTTCCAAGGGCTACTCAACCAAAATCATAATTAATTAAATATGGCTTACGAGTTCATTTTTTTGAAAAGGTTTAATTTTCATTATTCTTTAGTTATTGCTTCCTATTTGGGACAATCATAATAATCAATCTGTTTTTGGGAAATAGGATAACGACCACATGAAAATAATTTCCAATAATGTGTGTTGTAACTCATGCAATATTTTTTATCTGGAGACAATAATGGACATGTTATTTTTTCACAACATTGAATACAGCCATTGCAGTCAGTTAATTTATACTGCCATGAATTATTTAGTTTTATTCTTGAAAGGCCTGGACTAATAGAAGGAATAGCTGTTATCGGTTGAGTATATGACCCTCTATAATAAGTATCAGTTAACCATAACCAGCTTATTTCATACATTTGTTTTACTATTGCTGGGAAATACTTTATATATTTCCAAAAATAAAAGTCTCCAAAAAAACAATATGAAGAAATAGGGACAAAAATATAAAATACTAACCCACCAGATAAAATGCTAAAGAACAGTAATGTGTAATAAATTACTCTTAACATTAACCATTTTAATTTTTCTGTTACCATTGTTATTTTTCCTAAATTAACGTGATAAGATTATGTTAAAACAATGAAATCCCAAATACCCAGTATTCCAAGCCAATCTCCTATTAAAAAATGAGACAAACTAACACCAATTAAATTTCCATGCCTAAATATACATTAAACCCCACAATATACTTGCTAAAAAAGCAAATATACTCAGCATAAGAGATATGTGCAAATGAAAAATACCAAATAATATTGAAATTAATATAATTATTGGAAAATAATTATATTTTTTATAATATCTTAATATTGAATAATACTTCTAAATAATACTTCTTGCAATGGAGCAACTATAGTACTATTTAAATTCAATAATCTTTTTGAAAGGCCAAATCTATCGCTTTATTGAAGTCATTGCAAGTATTTTTCAGATTTTTAATCCGTGAT
>JASFYV010000072.1:0-5467 GCA_045046925.1 Candidatus Marithrix sp.
CTCATAGAGGATTAATCCAGACATTAATAATACAAACATCGCTGAAACAGCTAATGATAGACCTGGCAAGTTAAAAACTATTGCTCCAATTCCAGCTAGAAATGCTATCAAAATCCCGGCAAATAGGAAACCACCCAGAAAACTAAAATCTTTGCGACTAGCCAGAGCATAACCGGACAGACCTAAAAATATGGTCGCAGTTGAACCGAAAGCCATCATTACCAATTGAGCCCCATTGCTAAACATGGTTAAATATAAACTAATAATTGGCCCTAAAGTCAAACCCATAAATCCAGTTAAAGCAAATACTGATGCAATACCCCAAACGCTGTTTTGCAAATATGATGTCAAGAACAACAAACCCAAATAACCAACCAATGTAGCTATCCAATGCAATGGTGGCATATTGAGTACCATAGCAATGCCAGCTGTAAATGCACTGAAAAATAAAGTGGCTGATAACAGCATATAAGTATTACGAATCAGCTTGTTAGAATCAACTGTTGAACTTGCTTGTTCAAAAACTGATTCTCCTTGATTACCATATTCTGTTGTATTAGCTGTATTTGTTGTAGTATTGCTAACAGTAGAATTTTTATTCATATCGTCAAATAAGCCCATAATTTACCTCATATAAGTGAATGAAACATAATCTGATGATTGATAGGTATTATAACACAAAGCATTCTAACATATCAATGTGGTAGCTAGAGTAATTGTTTTCAATACTAAAAATTTATCATTTGCAAAAATATTACTTTAATTGTTCTAAAACCTGCCATTGTGCTGGCCCTGTTTGATGAATTGATTCACCATCAGTACTTACAGCAACCATAACTGGCATATCTTTTACTTCAAATTCATACACTGCTTCCATACCTAATTCTGGAAATGCTAATACACGTGCGGAACGAATTGCTTTTGATACTAGGTAAGCAGCTCCACCAACAGCAATCAAATAGACAGCTTTATGTTGTTTTATTGCAGCAATTGTTTTCTCACCACGTTCTGCTTTACCAATCATACCGATAATGCCGGTTTGGGTTAGCATTATATCAGTATATTTATCCATGCGAGTTGCAGTTGTAGGACCAGCTGGACCAACAGCTTCATCATTTACTGCATCTACTGGACCAACATAATAGATAAATCGCCCATTAAAATCTAATCCTGTAGGTAATGATTTACCTTTATTGATAAGATCAATAATTTTTTTATGAGCAGCATCTCGACCAGTCAATAATTTGCCAGATAATAATAAACTTTCTCCAGCTTTCCATTGCAAAATATCTATTTTAGTCACTGTATCGAGATTAACCCGTCGAGTATTTTTACTAGCTTGCCAAGTTATTTTAGGCCAATCCGATAAACTAGGTGGAATCAAGTTGGCCGCTCCACTACCATCCAATACAAAATGAGTATGACGAGTCGCAGCACAGTTAGGAATCATCGCCACTGGCAGAGAAGCAGCATGAGTTGGATAATCTAAAATTTTCACATCCAATACAGTAGTCAAACCGCCTAAGCCTTGAGCTCCAATACCTAGTGCATTGACTTTATTATATAACTCTAATCGTAGTTGTTCAATATTATTATTAGTACCATTTTCTTGCAATTCATGTATATTTACTGGCTGCATTAATGCTTCCTTGGCTAACAACATCGCTTTTTCAGCAGTACCACCAACTCCAATCCCCAAGATTCCAGGAGGACACCAACCAGCTCCCATTGTAGGAACTGTATCCAGAACCCAATCTACTATACTATCGTTTGGATTAAGCATGACTAGTTTGGATTTATTCTCTGAACCACCTCCTTTAGCAGCAATTTTTACTTCTACTTTATTACCAGGCACAACTTCCATATGTATGACAGCTGGAGTATTATCTTTAGTATTATTTCGACTACCAATTGGATCAGTTAAAATTGATGCTCGTAATGGATTATCTAAATTAGTATAAGCTTGCCGTACTCCTTCGTTTACCATATCGGTAATGCTCATATCATTCTGCCACTGAACTTCCATTCCAATTTTTAAAAATACTACTGCAATTCCAGTATCTTGACAGATTGGCCGATGTTGTTCTGCACACATGCGGGAATTAACTAAAATTTGGGCAATAGCATCTTTCGCAATGACAGATTTTTCTCGTTCATAAGCTATCGTTAAAGCTTTAATATAATCAATAGGATGATAGTAAGAAATAAACTGAAAAGCATCAGCAATACTTTGAATAAAGTCTTTGGTATTTATAATAGTCATTTTAATAATCCGATTCTTTTCTAGCTTCATGTCTAACAGCCGAACTAAATTTCTTTCGCTTAGTTGCTGGGCTAATGATTCTTCCTATAAATGAGCTTTCTTCATCTAATAGTTCAACTTGTAAACGAGCAGTGCCAGAATCAATCACCCTAACTCTAGTACCAACTGGACAATCTGGTCCTTCTACTCTCCAACTACCATCAGCTACATCAATTCGACCTAATCCATTAACTATAGCATCGGTTACTAGATAAATTTGGCCGACTAATTCAGAGCCACGTAAATTAAGAAAAGGTTGGTCACTTTTTAATGGACTCCTGCGTAAATAAGCTCGCCATAATACAACACTTAAAACTGATACTGTTGATAAAATTAGAATTTGATGTTGTGGTTCTATGGTATATGAACGTACTATTAAGCCCATTAAGGTTGCGGCAATAGCTGGCCATAAAAAGAAAGAACCTATAGTGCCTATCGCTAAAAACTCTAATAGTAACAAACAGGCAGCCAACATCCACCAATACAAATACATATGTTCACTTTGCAACAGTTCCATAATTACCTCAGGGTTTTAGAGACGCATGTTTAACAATATCTTTAATTCCAGCAAATGCACCAATAACACCTGCTGTTTCCAATGGCATTAATAATAGTTTGGAATTTTCAGACGTAGCTAAATTATTGATAGCACCCATATATTTAATCGCAATTAAATAGTTCATCGATTGCATATTACCCTCTTCAACTGCAATGGAAATAGTTTGCATAGCTCTAGCTTCTGCATGAGCAAACCGCTCTCTTGATTCAGCATCTCGAAAAGCCGCTTCCCGTCGTCCTTCAGCTTCTAAAATGATTGCTTGTTTGTCGCCTTCAGCTTGTAAAATATCAGCTTTTCGCTTACCTTCAGCTTCCAAAATGATAGCCCGTTTATCCCGTTCTGCTTTCATCTGTCGAGCCATAGCATCAACTAAATCTGGGGGTGGAGATATATCTTTAATTTCAACTCGTAATACCTTTACTCCCCAAGGATTACTAGCATCATCCACGGTATGGAGTAGTTGAGCATTGATGATATCACGCTTGGATAAAACTTCATCCAATACCATTGAACCTATTACAGTACGAATATTGGACATGGTTAAATTTAATAGAGCTTTATCTAAATCTTTTACTTGATAAGCAGCTTGAGCGGCATTAATAATCTGGTAAAATACTACTCCGTCCGCATTAACCATAGCATTATCTTTAGTAATAACATTTTGTGGTGGAATATCCATAACTTCTTCCATCATGCTTAAGCGGTGGTTAACCACATCAATAGCTGGAATAATAATATGTAACCCTGGGTCAAGTGTTTTAATATATTTTCCAAATCGTTCTACTGTCCATTGCTGGCCTTGAGGTACTGATTTAACTCCTAAAAATACTAAAACTATTACCATTGCCAAAAAAATTACGGCAAAAATAGTGAAATCATTTATCATACTCATTTACAACTCCAAATTAATGCTTAATTATGAATGCTTAATTCTTAATGAAACTCAAAAGTATTTGGTAGTTTAGATTTTAATTAAGCTTAAGAACTATAGCATTAAGAATTAAAAAAATGTCTAATTTTAAAAAACCACCTAAGTTAATTTTACGTCGTGTAGGACGTGCTATCGCTGATTATGCAATGATTAAAGATAAAGATCGGATTTTACTAGGTCTTTCTGGTGGCAAAGATTCTTTATCTCTGCTTCATATCCTAGCACATTTACAACGTTATGCACCTATAAAATTTGAGTTGGGGGTAATAACTGTTGATCCGCAGATTCAAGGTTTTGATCCTTCACCATTAAAAGAATATTTGGCTGAATTAGGAATTGCTTATTTTTATTGTTCTCAACCGATTATGGAACAGGCTAAAAAAAATCTACAACGTAAGTCATTTTGTGCTTATTGTGCCAGAATGAAACGTGGAATTATGTATCGAATTGCTAGAGAACAAAATTATAATGTATTGGCTTTAGCTCAACATTTGGATGATTTGGCTGAAAGTTTTTTAATGTCAGCGTTATATAGCGGTAGTTTACGAACTATGAAAGCTCATTATACCAATGATGCTGGTGATATCCGAATCATTCGTCCACTGGTATATGTGAGAGAACGACAAAATGCTGATTTTGCTATTAATTTACCAGTTATACAGGATAGTTGTCCAGCTTGTTTTACTGCTCCAACTCAACGTGAACATGTTAAACAGTTGCTTGCGAATGAAGAAAGTGAACATAAGGATGTATTGCATAATATGTTACATGCTATGCGGCCATTGATGGTGAAGAAGGGAACTCCTGTGGATGAAAAGTTTTTGCCTTTGAAGGATAATATTGAATGATATTTAATTAGTTGATTTTTCAATCGCAAATATTGGCAAAATATTTTGAACAGGATTTAACGGATTAAAGGATAGATAGGATTTTTAATCGGTTTTAAAGGTTTTGTATCATGATTACTTAATCCGTGTAATCCTGTTCAAACAATGATTAAATAAGATTAAAACGATTAATTATTTCTTTAAATTTCTTATTTTCTAAATAAGTTTGCCAATCTTCATCATTTTGTGTAATCTTCTTCTAGTAATTAGGGCAGACACACAGGTCTGCTCCTATAAAATATTTTATTATGGTAGGGGCACCTGTGTGTTCGCCCAATAATATTAAACCAAATTTAACTTTTCAAAAACCTTATTATATATAGACTCAGCTTCTGTTCTGAATTTACCTTCCGGCAATTTTTCTAAATGATATTTCCAATTATTAAAAGCTAGCTGATAATCTGGTTTTATATCAATAACTTGCTTATATTTTTCAATGGCTTAGTTATATAAAGACTTAGATTCTGCTTTAATTTTAGCTAAATTTTCTAAAGCAATTCCATAATTGTAAAATACTTCATAAAAATCTGATTTTATAGTAATAGCTTGTTGATATTTTTCAAAAGATTGATTATATAAAAACTCGGATTCTGTTGCAGATTTATTAATATAGCAAAACCAGTATAAAATGATTAAATATTATAGAGAGTAAAAAGGTCATAGAACAATTGCTTTCGAATAGCCTTAGCTTGTGCCTGTGTTCAATAGGATTAAGCTGTGGCGAATAAGGTGGTAAAAATAGAAGAGTATGACCAGCCTCACGTATAGAATTTTGAATATCAAGTCGT
>JASFYV010000073.1:0-16392 GCA_045046925.1 Candidatus Marithrix sp.
TGCACAACGCATTCACGAAAATCTTTACTATATATTTTTGCCATAATCACAATAGTATAACATCAAAAATACAATCTTTTAATTTAAATTATACTATAGATTAAAAGTATTATTTTCAAATTGAGTAAATTTATAGCGTTTCCCGATTATATAAAGTACATAAACCACCCCTTTCGTCCCCTCCTTATTTAAGGAAGGGATTAGGGGAGGTTGTATTTAACTAAATCGGTAAATGCTTAAATATTTAAAAAAATAGTTTTTAATACTAGTTACACTGTGTATAATATATATTTAGGCGGTAGGTGTATTGTAAAATAATTATGTACCAGCATGATTTATCACTGAAGGTAGCGATTAATAAGGAACGTAACGATGAGTGATGAAAAAGGCTTGACCAAAGCTGGATTGATTTCCCCCTGTAAAAAGGTATCAGTAACACTACAACTAGATGCCGAAGTATTGAAATGGTTTATGCGACTTGGAAATGGTAAAAACCAGATCAATAGTGCCTTACGAAAGCATATGGAAATCAAGAATAATCAAAGACTTAAATTAGCTGATATTAATAATATTAAAAAACAGTTGATGAGAAATTTCTGATGTCATACCAAAATAATATCAGACAAAATTAGTAATTATAGATAATTCAATTATGTAGGTAGGGCTGAATTATAATAAAACTTAGATTAATTTAATCTATGATTGAGTTTAACTTTAGTTCAAACCAACCTACTAATATTTATTTTTTGATTTGCTTCTAAACTTTTAATTAAAAAATTTCGTTTTTATTGCTAGTAAAGAAAATCTTATCCACACGGCTAAAATAACTGGCCAAAATAATAAACGTGGATATTGGTTTTGAAAAAACTTGCGGTAAAAGCGTATCATACCCCGGTGTTTATACCATAGAACTTTTATTGGTTGGTTACGACTACAAAATCCTTTTACATGAGTAACTTCAATTGAAGGAATAAATAGGATATGAAAATTCTTGGCTCTAAACCGCATAAACCAATCCAAATCCTCACAATGTAAAAAATACTCCTCATCCATTGGCCCGACAATTTTTATCGCTGAATGACGTACAAACATGCAAGCACCTGAAATTCCTTCTATTTCTATTGGCTGGGTTGGTAATGGAGAGTTAGTTAATACAAAGCTTTTACAATATTGAGGAAATAATTTATCAAGTAAAAATACCCGAACTAACGCTCGCCAAGGTGTAGGAACACTGCGTCTACATCCAGCTTGTTCAGAACCATCAAGATTACGCACCACACAACCGGATATACCAGTTTTAGGATATTTATCCATAGTTTTTACAAACAATGCGATAGTATTTGCTTGGATTAAACAATCAGGATTTAATAATAGTATATATTCACTGGTTAAGTTAGGTAACACCGAATTAATCGCTGGTGCAAACCCTAAATTATCAGTATTTTTAATAATATGAACTCGTTCATCTATTATAGTTTGTTGTAAAATAGCTAAACTATTATCCTGAGATGCATTATCAATAACATATATCTTAACCGGGAATGTAGATGTCAGTGCTACTTGTACACAGTCAGTAAGCAACTGACCAGCATTGAAATTGACAATAATTATAGAAACATTTCCAGACATGGTTAAATTAATAAGATTGGAAATTTTAGGGGATTAACGTCTCATAGAATGAAAAAATTCATCGTTGGTTTTGGTAACTTTAAGTCGCTCTAACATGAATTCCATAGCAGAAATTTCATCCATAGGGTGAAGCAATTTGCGTAAAATCCATATCTTTTTTAGTTCATCTGGGTCAATCAACAATTCTTCCCTACGAGTTCCAGAACGATTGATATTAATAGATGGATAGATACGTTTCTCGGCTACTCTACGATCTAAATGAATTTCATTATTACCAGTTCCTTTAAATTCCTCATAAATCACATCATCCATCCGTGATCCAGTGTCAATTAAAGCTGTAGCTATAATAGTTAAACTGCCACCTTCTTCAATATTACGAGCTGCTCCAAAAAACCGTTTAGGACGATGCAAGGCATTGGCATCAACTCCACCAGTTAGAACTTTCCCTGAAGTAGGAACTACCATATTGTAGGCTCGAGCTAGACGTGTAATTGAATCAAGTAAAATAACTACGTCTTGCTTATGTTCAACTAAACGTTTAGCTTTTTCAATAACCATTTCAGTTACTTGTACATGTCTGCTAGCTGGTTCGTCAAAAGTACTTGATACCACTTCACCACGTACAGAACGTATCATTTCAGTAACTTCTTCTGGTCGCTCATCGATCAATAATACAATCAAACAGCATTCTGGATGATTAATTGCTACTGATTGAGCAATATTTTGGAGCATCATAGTTTTGCCTGATTTAGGCGGAGAAACTATCAAGCTACGTTGACCTTTACCAATTGGAGCAACTATATCAATAATACGTGGAGTTAAATCTTCAGTACTACCATTTCCCATTTCTAATGATAAATGATCATTGGCAAATAATGGAGTTAAATTTTCAAATAGTACTTTATTTTTGGCTAATTCAGGAGATTCATAGTTAATTTTATTAACCTTTAACAATGCAAAATAACGTTCGCCTTCTTTAGGAGGACGGATTTTACCAGCAACGGTATCACCAGTACGCAAATTAAATCTACGGATTTGACTAGGGGAAACATAGATATCATCAGGACCAGCTAAGTAAGAACTATCTGCGGAACGTAAAAAACCAAAACCATCTTGCAAAATTTCCAAGACTCCATCACCATAAATATCTTCACCTTTTTTTGCGTGAGCCTTTAGTAGAGCGAAAATAACATCTTGTTTACGTGAACGCGCAGTTCCTTCTAAATTGAGTTCTTGAGCAAGTGTAATTAAATCAGTAGCTGTCTGTTTTTTTAGTTCGGTTAAATTCATAAGTACAATAATGGTTTTAGATGTGCCAGAACTATTGAAATGACTGAATATGTAAGTTCAGGAATGTAAATTAGGTCATGCACATCCACATAAGAGGCATACTTTATATGCTATTAATGGCAGTATTCTTAAAAGTGATGGCTATCCTTATATAGAAAACAGCCGCGATATTTGATACGAAATTAATTTTGAAATAATGAAGGAGGGAAGAGAAATTAAAACTCATAATTTTAGCTAATTTTGCATAAAGTTCATATTCTCTAATTTGAATATTAAATACTCTGCAACTTACCACACATTTTGAGTTTAAATCACTCGAATCTAACATATTGCATAATCTTGTAGAGATTGTATTATAATTTTTGCTTAATTTCAAGCCTAAATTAATAATATTTTATCACAAGTAGAAATGAAAAATAATAAATATACATAATTATTATTTTAATATGCTAGGCAATTAAACTGGATAACCATACTTTTAACTGTGGTTTAGATATTGTTCCAACTTTGCTAGCAATAGCTTCTCCATTTATAAATAACATAAGAGTGGGAAAACCACAAACTTCATATTTAGAAGTAATTTGAGGATTTTCTCCAGTGTTTAATTTAACTATCTTAATTTTATTAATATAATCCTTAGCTATTTCATCTAATATACTTGCAATAGCTTTACAAGGTACGCACCATTCATCCCAATAATCAACTAATACTGGAATATCAGATTCCAATACTTCATTTAGTAAAATTATCATCTGTTACTAAGATGATATGGCAATTCATAATTTTTTCTCCATTAATAATCTGAATTAAATTTTTCATCCGAACTTAAGGTGGCGTCATCAATTAAAGTAAATGTTAGTATAACAGAAGCAGATAAATAGATAGCTCTTAAAAAATTAAAACAAAAAAAATAACATTGAAAATGAGTTTTATATTGTAAAGAATCAACACTGGGATTATATTATCTGCTTGCCGATACTTAAAATTAGGTGGAATATCATGGACAAACTATTTATAGATTATTTTAATTTCTTAATATGTCTAATGATTTGTTCAATAGTATAACCTTTGGGAATTTTGGAATTTGCTGATGGCATAATTAACCATAGTATTATACTTGCTAATATAAAAATAATAACAGCAATTTGTATAATAGTATTTGTTATTTTATCGGTAAATCTTGTTACTAATTCTAAAACTTCAGTTTCCTGTATAGTTACAAATATTGCCCATTGTAAGCCAAATATCTTAAGAGGAGTGTAAGTAGCAAATACAAATTCATCATTATAATCTACATATAAATCTTGTCCAGTAATACCATTAAATACATTCTTAGTTCCAACAGTATCAACCTTTTGTAAACCAATACTAGTATCTTTTAGTTTAATTTCGGTCACAATGTCATTAGACAAACCTGCTTGTTCAATTGCTAATAAATATTCTTCTTGATATTCGATTAATTTACGGCTGTCATTACGCATAGTACTATCAATTGCTACAATATAGCTTTCCCCAGTTTTTCCTGCTTCAGCAAATTGCCATACTTTATTATTAGTCATTATATTATTTATAGATTCACTATTTATTTGTAATATTAAAATACCTATTTTCTGTTCATCTAAAAAAATTGGAGTGCCAATAAATGCCACATGATTATTGTAGTACGGAAAATATGGAGTAAAATCTATTAGCTCAGTCTTATTACTAGAATTAATTTGTTGAACAATATGGTTTAATGAAGCTAAAGATGCCTGTTTAGACAATGAAACTGCAAAATCTATATTTTTATTAGTAGAATACACTACCGTATTAGTTTCGCTATCAATTAATAAAATATCTTCTATATCATTATTTTTTAACTGTCTAATAGAATTATGATAGATTTTATGAGTTTTATAATATTCATTTATTGGTAATGAGTTATTAACAATATAATGATACTGCATAGTAATAGCCTTATTATCTAATTTAGGCAACGATGTTGGCAAATGATTATTTAATAGTTTATATTCCTTAAGAAAATTATTTTTATAGTATGCTGATACAATATTACGATATTTATCAGTAGGTTTTTCAGTTTGAAAAAATACATTTTTAAAATTATACATAGCAGAAATAATAGTAGTATTATTCGCATATAATCGAGCTTTTTTATGTAGTTCTGTCAAATACAATAAAATTTGCTGTTTCTTATTATTCCTAATTGTAATCAATTTATTTTGGTTTTTTGCTATAACTAATTGTGTAATCTGAACTTCTACAGCTTTGATACTGAAATAAGCTACTGTAAAGATTGATAATGCCAATATTATTAGTATTTTAACCATATTGAATAAAGCTGTTTTTTAAAAAATATTATAGTTTTTATCAGTAATAATTAATGTAATTCTAAATAATATTGATTATCCAAAGATGTTAGACATTCTTAGTTTTTTTTGATAGAATTTAACATAAATTCATTATAATACGTCAATTTTTATCTTAAATATTTAAATAAAACTTTATTTCATAAATTGATTGAGTATAATAATACCTGAATATAACTCAAGCAAGTTACATTATTTCTAAATCAGTAATAGTATAAATATGTTAATAACTTATGCAGGATTACTTAAAATAATTCTAAAATGAGCCAACCATTATGTCAAAAAATTTCCATAAATTAATAGTATATATACTAGTATTAAGTGTTTTGGTAGTTTTACCAACTACGTTTATACAATACTACTATGTAACTGGTTTTATACCAAGTTTAACTCTTAACTTAATAAGTATTGGATTATTTTTATTCTTAATTTTAAAATTTCTTTATACTCAGATACTTTATAATATTACTCAAATTAATACCAATATATCTGAATATCCAAATAAAGAATTAAATTTAACTAATTTACCTGATGAATTAAACAATATAGTTAACCATATTAATAATCTTACAAATTCTTATAACAAAACTAATGCAAAAAAAAATGATGCACAAAATTTATTAGATACTACACTTATCGGTTTATGTTTATGGCAATTAGATGGAACCATAGAATTTATTAATCCAATTTTTGCTAAAATGATAGGCCACTCTGTTGAATCAGCTCTAAATTTAAATTATTGGCAAGATATTACTAGAGAAACAAATATAAAAAATGAACAAAAAAAATTACAAACTTTAACAATTGGAGAACGTTATGGTCCATTAGAAAAAGAATATCAACATAAAGATGGCTACTATGTTCCGATTAGAATTTCAGCTCTAGTGATGAAAAAAAATGATATATATTATGCTTGGTCTTATATCGAAAATATCAGTGGGCAAAAATGGAAAAATGCCGAATTATTATCAGCTAAAGAAAAAGCTGAGAAAGCTAATTTGTCCAAGAGTCAATTTTTGGCTAATATGAGTCATGAGTTGCGTACTCCGATGAATACTATTGTTGGCTACACTGAAATGCTAGAAGAAGAAATCAGAGAATGTAAAAAACCACGTTTATTACAAGATGTTAAGAGTGTACACGCTGCATCAAAGCATTTATTGAATTTGATTGATGGAATTTTGGATATTTCTAAAATTGAAGCTGGGAAAATGCAATTATATGCAGAACGGTTTGATTTAAAAACCATGATTAAAAATACAATCTCTACCTTACACCCTCTAATAGAAAATAAAGCTAATGCCATAAAAATAATATTTGATGATGATTTAGGGGAAGTATATACTGATTTAACCAAAGTTAGACAAATTGTATTTAACTTACTTAGCAATGCTTCTAAATTTACTGAACAAGGTATTATTACTTTAAAAGTTCACAAATATAAAGAAAAAGAAAATGACTTTATCAACATCCAAGTAATTGATGAAGGTATTGGCATGACTAAAGAACAATTAAACAATCTATTTCAAGTATTTACTCAAGCTGATGCCTCTATATCTAGAGATTACGGTGGCACTGGTTTAGGCCTAGCGATTAGCAAACATTTCGTAAAAATGCTGGGTGGAACTATTGCAGTGGATAGTAAATTTGGTAAAGGTAGCAGTTTTAATGTTCGTATACCAGCATATTTACATATAACTAAACCTAATGATATTGACAATATTCCAATTAGAATTCCAGATATGCCAGTGGAAAGTGGTTTACTATTAGTAATCGATGATGATGAAACAGTACGCAAGTTATTAGATGCTTATTTAAGTAAAATAGGCTATCGAGTAGTTGGAGCTGCAAGCGGTCCAGAAGGGTTAGAATTAGCTAAGAAATTACACCCAGATGCAATTACTTTAGATGTGATGATGCCAGGCATGGATGGTTGGGAAGTCTTATCCGAGTTAAAAGCTGATTCTACTTTATCACATATTCCAGTGATTATGTTGACTATGACTGAAGATCAAGATATTGGTTATTCTTTAGGGGCTGCTGAATATTTGACCAAACCAATTTCTCGTACTCAATTAATTGAAGTACTGCGTAAATACCATATTGAAGATGCTAATCGTACTGTAATGGTAGTAGAAGATGATAATACTACTCGAGAAATGATGGTAAGAATGCTCCATAAAGGAGGTTGGAAAGTTATTGAGGCTGAAAATGGAGAAATTGCTTTACGTCGTTTAGAACAAGCTAAACCAAGTCTGATTTTACTAGATTTAATGATGCCACAAATAGATGGATTTGAATTCATCATTCAACTACGCCAACATAAAAAATGTTCTTCAATCCCAGTAGTTGTTTTGACAGCCAAAGATATTACTCCAGAAGACCGCTTATGGTTAAGCAATCGAGTGGATACAGTATTCCAGAAAGGCTCTTACACTAGAGATGAATTACTTACCGAATTAAGACAATTATTAGTTGGGACTGTTAAAAAAAATGGGCAAACACTGGTTACAAGAACATAATTCTGATACTTATGTTAAGCAATCCCGTTTGGATGGTTATCGTTCCAGAGCGGTATATAAACTAGCTCAGATTGATGCTCGAGATCATTTATTTACCTCTAATATGACAATAGTTGATTTAGGAGCAGCTCCAGGAGGCTGGTCTCAATGGGTAGTTCAAAATAAACAACTTAAAGTATTTGCGTTAGATATATTACCAATGGAACCATTAGCAAACGTTACTTTTATCCAAGGTGACTTTCGAGAAGATGAAATATTGAATAAATTATTGAAGCTATTAAATGGAAAGAAAGTTGACCTTGTAATGTCTGACATGGCACCCAATATCAGTGGAGTAAAAGATGTAGACCAAGCACGTAGCATGTTATTAGCTGAATTAGCTAGAGACTTTGCATATGAAGTATTATCTTCAAATGGCCATTTTCTAACTAAAGTATTTCAAGGCGAAGGTTTTGATTTTTATATTAAAAATTTAAAACAGCAATTTAAAAAAGTTGTTACTCGCAAACCAGAAGCTTCTCGAGCTAGATCAGCTGAAGTTTATTTAGTTGGGAAAAATTTTCTTAACAAAACTTAATTAACACAATAGCTCCTAAATGGTAATTACTTCTTAATTATCAAAATAATATTACCAATTATTGAAAAAAGGTAGTTATAACACTAGATTTATAAAAAATCCAAAAACTGTTATTATAAAATCTTAAGTAATTTTTAATCAAGAGGCACATCTGTGAATAATGATATAGTAAAAAATCTTTTATTATGGGTAGTAATTGCATTAGTTTTAATGATGGTATTCAATAATTTTGGTTCGCAAAAACCACCTCCAACAGTTGTAAATTATTCTAAATTTATTCTCGATATTAAACAAGGACAAGTTAAAGAAGTTGTTATTGATGGACGTACTATAAATGGTATTACTAACCAAGGTACTGAATTTGTAACTTATAATCCAGGAGATAAAGGTTTAATCGGTGATTTACTGAATAATAATGTAAAAATTATTTCTAAACCACCAGATCAACAATCATTATTAATGCAGATATTTATCTCTTGGTTTCCAATGTTATTACTATTTGGTTTGTTAATATTTTTTATGCGACAAATGCAAGGTGGTGGTCGAGGAGGAGCTTTAAGCTTTGGTAGAAATAAAGCTAGAATGGTTGAAGAAGATCAAATAAAAATCACCTTTGCTGATGTTGCAGGAATTGATGAAGCTAAAGAAGAAGTAGCTGAGATAGTTGAATTTTTACAAGAGCCAGCCAAATTTCAAAATTTAGGTGGTAAAATTCCACGTGGGGTATTGATGGTAGGTTCACCAGGAACAGGTAAAACCTTACTAGCAAAAGCTATTGCTGGAGAGGCTAAAGTACCATTTTTCATTATTTCTGGTTCTGATTTTGTGGAAATGTTTGTTGGAGTGGGAGCTTCCAGAGTTAGAGATATGTTTGAACAAGCCAAAAAACATGCACCATGTATTATTTTCATCGATGAAATTGACGCAGTGGGAAGACATCGTGGAGCTGGCTTAGGCGGTGGTCATGATGAAAGAGAACAAACTCTAAACCAACTATTGGTAGAAATGGATGGTTTTGAAGGTAATGAAGGTGTTATTGTAATTGCTGCTACTAACCGACCAGATGTATTAGACCCAGCCTTATTACGCCCAGGTCGATTTGATCGACAAGTAGTAGTTCCTTTGCCAGATATTCGTGGTCGGGAACAGATTTTAAAGGTGCATATGCGTAAAGTTCCAATTGCAGATGATGTTAAACCAGGTATTATTGCTCGTGGAACACCTGGTTTTTCCGGAGCTGATTTAGCCAATTTAATCAATGAAGCAGCTTTATTTGCGGCTCGTTCTAATAAACGTTTGGTAGAAATGAATGAATTTGAAAAAGCCAAAGATAAAATTATGATGGGAACCGAACGCAAATCTATGGTAATGACTGAGGAAGAAAAGAAATTGACAGCTTACCATGAAGCCGGCCATGCTATTGTGGGACGTTTAGTGCCAGATCATGATCCAGTATATAAAGTCACTATTATTCCTCGTGGTAGAGCTTTAGGAATTACTATGTTTTTACCAGAAACTGATCGACTAAGCCATAGTCGGCAAAATTTGGAAAGTCGGATTTCTACTTTATTTGGCGGCAGAATTGCAGAAGAATTGATTTTTGGATCGGAAGCAGTTACTAATGGAGCTAGCCAAGATATTAAACAAGCAACTGAAATAGCTAGAAATATGGTAACAAAATGGGGCTTATCAGAACGGTTAGGTCCATTAAGCTATGGTGAAGATGATAATGAAGTGTTTTTGGGTCATAGTGTAACTCAGCATAAAGTCATCTCTGATAAAACAGCATTTAATATTGATGAAGAAATTCGGAATTTAGTTAAAATAAATTATGATCGTGCAGAAATTTTAATCAAAGAGCATAAAGATGTTTTACATGCTATGGCTAAAGCATTGTTAAAGTATGAAACAATTGACAATGAGCAAATAACTGATTTGATGGAAGGTAATGAACCTAAACCTCCAAAAGATTGGATTGATAATAATGCAGGCAATATTAACGACCAATTAAACGTTACTTAAAGTATTAGGAGAGCAATCTATGAATAATTTCCCGAAAATCTTATTATGGGTTGTAGTTGCCCTCATATTAATGATGTTGTTTAATAGTTTAGAAGGACAAAAAAAATCTACTCCTATAGTAGAATATTCAAAGTTTATTCAAGAAGTTAAATATGCTCAAATTAGAGAAGTCACGATTAAAGGTATTGTTATCAAAGGAGTTGCTAAAAATGGAGAACAGTTTATTACTTATAATCCAGATGACGATGGTTTAATTGGAGATTTGTTGGCAAATAAGGTAGAAATTATTTCAGAACCACCAGAAAAACAATCTTTACTAATGCAGATATTTGTGTCTTGGTTTCCAATGTTATTACTATTTGGAATCTTAATTTTTTTAATGAAACAAGCACAAGGTGGTGGGCAAGGAGGACCATTTTCATTTGTAAAAAATCCGGCTACTAAAATTGAAGCTGATCAAATTAAAATTACCTTTGCCGACGTTGCTGGGGTAGATGAAGCCAAAGTTGAGGTATCCGAATTGATTGATTTTTTAAGTGAACCAAGTAAATTTCAGAATTTAGGTGGTAAAATTCCAAGTGGAGTATTAATGTCTGGTGCTCCTGGCACAGGCAAAACTTTATTAGCTAAGGCTATTGCAGGAGAAGCTAAAGTACCTTTTTTCTCTATTTCTGGCTCTGATTTTGTAGAAATGTTTGTTGGAGTAGGTGCTTCCAGAGTTCGTAATATGTTTAAGCAAGCTATGGAAAGTGCTCCTTGCATAATTTTTATTGATGAGATTGATGCAGTAGGTCGACATCGTGGAGCAGGAGTTGGTGGTGGGCATGACGAAAGAGAACAAACTTTAAATCAATTATTAGTGGAAATGGATGGTTTTGAAGGTAATGAAGGAGTCATTGTAATTGCTGCTACAAACCGTCCAGATGTATTAGACCCAGCTTTACTACGTCCAGGTCGATTTGATCGGCAAGTGGTAATACCATTACCAGATATTAGAGGCCGAGAGCAGATTTTAAATATTCATATGCAAAAAGTTCCAACTGCTGATAATGTACAACCAAGTGTAATAGCTCGTGGTACTCCTGGGTTTTCTGGGGCTGATTTAGCTAATTTAGTTAATGAAGCAGCCTTATTTTCAGCTCGCCATAATAAAAAAATGGTAGATATGGAAGAATTTGAGCTGGCTAAAGATAAGATTATGATGGGTACTGAACGTAAGACAATGATAATGACTGAAAAAGATAAAAAGCTTACCGCTTATCATGAAGCTGGTCATGCTATTGTAAGTCGTTTAGTTCCTGGGCATGATCCGGTTTACAAAGTTAGTATTATACCTAGAGGTAGAGCTTTAGGAGTTACAATGTTTTTACCAGAAACAGATAGGCTTAGTTATAGCAAGCAAATTTTAAATAGTAAAATTTCAACTTTATTTGGTGGTAGAATTGCAGAAGAATTAATTTTTGGCACAGATTCGGTTACTAACGGAGCTAGTCAAGATATTAAATATGCTACTGAAATTGCTCGTGATATGGTAACTAAATGGGGATTGTCAGAACGATTAGGCCCATTATCTTATGGTGAAGACGATAACGAAGTATTTTTAGGTCGTAGTATAACTAAGCATAAACTATTATCTGATGAGACGGCTTATATTATTGATGAAGAAATCCGGACTATTATTGATACCAACTATGTTCGAGCTGAAGTATTACTAAAAGAAAATACGGAAATTTTACATGCAATGTCTGAAGCATTACTCAAATATGAAACACTTGACCGTAAGCAAATAGAAAGTTTGATGATAGGTGAAGAACCTAAAACACCTGAAAATTGGGTCGATCCTAATGAGTTACAATCTGATAAAGTAACCAAACTTGAATTTGTATCGATTGGTAGAATGGCGAATTTTTAATTGGTTGGAATATCAAGATAATTCTTGGATTACATAAAATCCTTTCCTAATTATACAGGGAATTTATACTGAATCATTTTAGCATAAATTCCCTAGACTTTATAAAATCAACAATCGTTCTACTAAATGACCGTTTTGCAGGTGTTCCGTGATGATTTCATCAATATCAGATTTATTTTTGAAAGTATACCAAGTTTCTTCGGGATAAATCACCATAACTGGCCCATATTGACAACGATCCATACAACCAGCAGTATTGGCTCGTACTTTACCTTTGCCAATAATCCCTAGTTCTTTAGTACGTTGTTTTAAATAGTCACGCATTTCCTGAGCTTGATAATTTTGACAACAATTTCCTTCAGATCGTTGATTAGTGCAGAAAAATATATGGTAACTATAATGAGAATCAGACATAATTTTTTTAAAAATAATTAAAATTTAAAGAGTATTAACCACTTCAATTATAGCATCAGTTACCTGAGTAAGTTCTGCTGGAGTAATAATATATGGTGGCATTATATAAATAAGATTTCGAAATGGACGTATCCAAACTCCAAGTTTAACAAACTTTTGTTGTACTTGCTCAATATCAATAGGTTTTTTTAGCTCCACAACTCCAACAGCACCTAGAACTCGTGTATCAGCTACTTGCGGTAAAGAAGAACAAGGTATTAATACATTAAATAATTGTTTTTCAATTTGAATTACTCGTTGTTGCCAAGGACTTTCTAATAATAATTTAATACTTGCTATAGCTACAGAACAAGCTAATGGATTGGCCATAAATGTAGGACCATGCATAAAAACTTTTGGTGATTGAGTTGAAATAGTCTCACTTATTTTCTCATTTGTTAGAGTTGCTGCCAAACTTATATAACCACCAGTCAGAGCTTTACCTAAACATAAAATATCGGGAATTATATCAGCTTGCTCACAGGCAAATAAAGTTCCAGTACGCCCAAACCCAGTGGCAATTTCGTCTAAAATTAATAAAACCTTATATTCATCACATAATTTTCTAACCTGTCGTAAATATTCTGGACAGTAAACTCGCATTCCTCCAGCACCTTGTAACAATGGCTCTAAGATTACTGCTGCAATGTTATCATGATGTTGTTCCAAGAGTTCTTTAAAGCTTGCTATATCTTTTTGATCCCAATCTGTATCATATCTACAAGTTGGAGCTTCGGCAAAATAATGGGATGGCAATACATGAGAAAAAATATTATGCATACCATTAATTGGGTCACAAACTGCCATTGCTCCAAAAGTATCACCATGATAACCATGCCGAATTGTTAATAGCTTTTGTTTTTCTGGTTTTCCAGAAGCATACCAATATTGAATAGCCATTTTTATAGCTACTTCTACTGCCACTGAACCAGAGTCACAAAAAAAAACTTGTTCCAATGATTCTGGAGTAATCTCTATTAATAATTCCGCTAATTCTACAGCCGGCTGATGTGTTAAGCCACCAAACATGACATGAGCCATTTTATCCAACTGGTTACTGATCGCTGCATTTAGTTGAGGATGATTATATCCATGAATAACAGACCACCAGGATGCCATGCCATCTATTAACTTACTGCCATCCTCTAATTGCAAATACACGCCTTCAGCAGCAACTACTGGGTAAACTGGCATAGGATTTTGCATTGATGAATATGGATGCCAAATATGCTTTTTATCGAAAGCCAACTGATCTTGTTGATTCATATTGTATAATTTATAAATAAGTTATCTTAATTCTTAATTAAATTCAAGATATATCAATTAGTGTTAAACTAAGTCTGTGAAGTTACCAATACAGACTCGTCTTCAAAACGGTGCGTGAGACTTTCACCTCACACCGCTCCTCTCTACATAGCGTCCTTTTACAGACGTTACAATACTTAATACTCTAGGTATTATACCTTTACTTCAATGATTTATGTAACTTTTTATCGTAACTTCCATCATTTTTGGTTTTTGTATCATGGCAGTGACGATGCAACACTTGCAAGTTTGCTATCACTTCGTCACCACCACAACTTTTAGGTACAATATGGTCAAGCTCCATTACTGAGTCATGCTTAAAAGTCTGTCTGCAATGATTGCATACAAATTTTTGCTTAACTAGGCATTTATCTTTCCTATTTTTGCTATATTTGTTCATTAACATTCTTTTATTCCAGTATTCTACTTGACCATCAAAAACATGGTGCTTACCTTTGATTTTGATATGTCTAACAATCTTTGTACTAGTCATGTTGTATAGTTCGTAATTATCAGTTTTAAAAACCCAATTCCTATTTCCTACTTTATTCCAGTACTTAGATTTAATCCATACCTTACCTTTGCTATTATGTCTTCTGCCCATTTCCACAATCTTTCTAATATATATTTATCAATTGCTCCAAATACTTCTTTCGCAATGTTGCCACTATGATAATTAGCCCATCCTATTATTACTGGATTTAACTTTCCTATCAGTGTTTCTTGTGACACTCCACAATTTGACTTACATATATCTTTTATCTTTGCTTTAATTGACTTAATTGACACTTTAGATGGTTTAATTAAAGTTTTACTTTTGGTATTATTGATTCTGTATTTTCTTATATTACAACCTAAGAAATCAAAACCATCGTATATATCTTTGATATGAGTTTTTTCTTGACTTAACTCTACTCCCATCTTGTCCATACACCATTTACCAATTACTTCTTTTAATTCTTCAACTATCCATTTTTCTTTGGCAATTACTACAAAATCATCAGCATAAACAATTATTTTTATTGGGCATTCTTTTTTCTCTTTCTGTCCAATTCTTTTCCTATTATCCCATGCCCAATTTTCTATCATATTTTCCATTCCAGTAAACGCAATATTAGCTAATAATGGACTAATAACACCACCTTGTGGAGTTCCTATTTCCGTTTCAACTAATTCTTTATTTACTGTCATAGCTCCACTTTTGACCAAATTATTAACTGTATGAATAATTTCCTTATCATTCATAATGACTTGTAGTTATTGCTTCAGTTTTGATATTATCAAAAAATCCTTTGAGGTCGCCCTCAAGTATCCATGCTTGTTTTTTCAACTAACAGCGTTAAATATTTGTTCTATAGCATCCTTGGTGCTTCTCATAGGTCTGAATCCATAAGAATTAGGTTCTGCAATAGTCTCATAACATGGTTCGATAATACCTTTTAACTTGGCTTGATATACTCTGTCCTCAATAGTCGGTATGCCTAAAGTTCTAATCTTACCGTTTAGCAATTTCTGTCTAACAGGACTCCAATGTCTTTCAATCCCATCATTCAAACCTTCTACTAATTCCATTCTTTGGGCTGGTGACAATAGTTTTGTCTACACCAGCAGTTACCTTGATTATCTTGGGTTACACGTCTGGTACATAATAAATTATGAGCTTTGGATTTATATAAAATCCTTCTTAGCTCTTGTACTTTCTTGTAATTCCCATACTCCATTGCAACTGAAATTTTGTAAACGGTCAACATGAGTTTGACACGTTTTCCAGTCTATTGACTGCCATGCCTCCCCAAGTTGTTGTTTTCTATTCAACTTAGGAAAGCATTCATTAATACTAAATACTTTCTTCATTATCGGAATCTCCATTTATAAATTAACATTAATTATACTACTTCAACTATATACAGTGAGTAAGTGGGCATATATTCGTCATTACAACGAACCATTAGCTTTTTACTCAATCCTCCTTACTGACATACCTTATATCTTAGGCCGTTTGTATCAAATCTTTGCAGATTCTAATCCTTGTAAGAGCTTACCACGTTTCATGTTACTGGCTGTTACTTGTACTTAGATGGTTACTATATGCCTATGTGTCTATTTGATTACTGAGCTTTTTAGATATTTTCCGCTTCCTCACACATTTTCAGGTTTATCTAATATATACCCTGTTTTAAATTAAAGACATTTTATTCCATAACTTCGCTTGTCAGTTCATCATATACAATTCACAGACCGAAACCAAGATTTATATCTACCTTGTCTAGCGGCCGTTATTCCCTGCTTAAACCAATTATAAAGCATATCTTTATA
>JASFYV010000074.1:0-9547 GCA_045046925.1 Candidatus Marithrix sp.
GTAATTTTCTATATATCTTTGATATTTTCATCATCATATTTATTGAAAATTTCTTACAATAACATTTTAATCTATTCTATACCTTTTTATAAAGTGTACAGTAGTGAATTACAAAATATATTTTTATTAAAATACAAATATTTATATAGAATTGTATTAATAGTTTACATATAAAATGCTGTCATTTTCGTACAAACTGGAATCTAGAAATATTTGAAATTATAACTTAATTGAAATATTTTGTTATCTTTCTTTGAAATAAAAAATACCTTAATAATAATATGTTATAAAAACTATATACTTTATCATAATTTGTTTTTCTTCTTTCTAATTGAAAGATATTCCATAATAACCATAGTTTTTAACTACTTAGATTCTGGAATCCATTTATTTTTTAATCTGGAATGAAAACTATCATTTAACCCATCTGCTTCTCGCAATTTTAGTAATGCCAAATTTATAGATTCTAAATAGTTGCTATTATTAGGAATCACAATTCCATAATTTTGATAGTTAAATACTGCTGGTAGCACGATAACTTTTTCTTCAGTTTGATTTATTCTTTCTGCTAAATATAACAAACGTGGTCCGTCATGTACTAATGCCTCAACTTTCCCATCTATCAACATATCAATACCTTGATTCAAAGTATCTACAGGAATAACTACTGCTCCAATACTTTTTAGATAGTCCTTTGGGGCATCAGTAACAACTGCTGCTACTTTTTTACCAGGTAAATCCCTCTCATTTTTAATAATTCCACCAACAGCTTGGATTGTTAAGGCTGCTGCTATAATACCAGTTAATACACTCATAGCCACTAAACCAGTAAAATGCCAACATAGGTCAATTAATCTAGCTAATCCTCCTCTATTTCTGGGTGCATCCCAAGTAATTAACATAGTAATAGACCACCAAAAAGATGAATTTACTCCTAACCAATAAGTTTGGGGAAATAATTTAGTACCAGAATCCTTTGTATCAGCCCACCATCTTACATTAATTGCCACAAATAAAGCTAATATAAAAATTATAATATTCGATATAGTAATAAATTTGCCTACTTCTTCTTTCAGAACTTTAAATGGCGTACTTATACCAACATCGGCTCGTAACATAATTTGTAATCCCAATTCAAACATTGAAGTAGAAAAATTTATTATTTTTTCTCTATCACTGCGAATAGTGACTGCTGAAATGCCAATGTCAGCTTGATTTGTTTGCACAGTTGCTAATAATTCTGCAACAGTTTTAGCATAAATCCATTCAGTTTTAACCCCTAATTTTTTAGCAATACCATGCCAAAGATCAATACTGAAACCAACCGGATTTCTTTTTTCAGGCGGTAGTTTAACGTCATACATAACCCAAGGTTCACTAGGTTTTATAACTACTCGGAATGTGTCTACTTCTTTAGCGTTTATTATAGTAGGCAATAATAAAATTAATAAAATTATGTTTCTTAATAATGACATATATTTATATATAGTTAAAGTAGTTTTTATTAAATCAATGAAATATCAATTGTTTATTTATAATCTATTAAATCAGCAAATACAATCTTTAAACAAACCAACGTCTAATTAGCTCAACCTGAAATCGATAGCCATTGCCTAATTTTTCTATCAATTCACGTTGCAATAAATTTGTTATAACTGTCTGCTCGGGAAATTTTTGTTGTAAATTCTCAAAATCTACTACTTTTCTCTCACCATGACCAGCTATGTAACGTAATATATTTAAACCTTTATTACTAACTTGGTTGTTAGAAATATCGGCAAAAAAGAAACGACCATATTGTAATGCTCCTGGTATAGCTGCTTCTACATCAGTTATTGTGGCAAGTCGACGTTCATTAATATTTTGCTTGTTCTTTAAATTAACTATTTCAGCACATATTAACTGGATCAAAGCCGGATGACAGCGAGTTATTTCCAACACTCTTTGACTAGCTGACTCTTCATAGAGCAAAGCAAAATCTTTAACTGGTTGTTCTATCAATTTCAATGCTTCGGTAGCTTGTAAATAGCTGATATGAACTATTTGAACATTAATTAAATAACTTGCCCAACGTTCAAATTCATCCAAAGTATGTGAACCAGAAAGTAAAATTTTAATCCTAGGTCGATGCTGAATAATATGTCGAAACATACCCAGAACTGATTCTTCATCTAAGATTTTCTTATTAAAAATATGCTCTAATGCACTAAACTCATCTAAAATTAATAGCATAGTTTGATTAAAATCTAAATACTGTTCTGTCTCATCCAACCATTCATCAAAACTAGTAAAAGGATCAATATTTAATCGTTCTCGAGTCAAGACTGGTAATAATAAGTCACGATGCCGTTTAGCAGAGGCCAACATTGCTCGACTAATATTGTAAAAAAAACCAACATGATCTTTAGCTAATGATGTAGGACCTTGTAAATCTACGAATAAAGGCACAATTGTACTTGGTAATAGCTTTCCTAGATTATTCAACAAAGAAGTTTTACCAGTACGACGTTGCCCATATAATAATAATGGTGGACAACGGCTATCCAATAACAATTTTTCAATCCGTTCACTAACATCACTACGTCCAACGAAAATCTCTTGATGTTCTGTAAGCGGTATTCCAATAATATAAGGATTACTAATCTCTTGGCGGCTTTCTACCACAGCACTAAGTGTATTTACATAGTTAGCAATAGTTTTTCGCCAACTAGCCGCAATGGGATGAAACCTAATTGCATAATGTTCTGAGGAACGAGTAAGCTCTCTTAATAAACCATCTAACCGTTCTTCTATCGCATCCAATGCTAGACGTTGATTATATTTACTTTCTTGGCTTAAAGCAGCTTTTACATCTTTACTAATTCTACTAAAACTACGCAATAAAGCACTAGTTGGCCCACCTAATTCTCCAGCAGCTAACTTACTATGTGCATTACCAATATTTATTACATTAGTATAACTTTGTAAACGTCTTGCATCCAACTCAATCTGTGCTTCTTTAGCAGCCCAACTTTGAGGAGTCGTTATCAAATATTCTATAGCAGATTCTCCTTCTGTTAAGTTACGTTCTGCTATCATTACTAGATAAGTTTCTAGTCCAAATAAAGGTAAATGTTGCTGTTCATCCCAAAATGCTGCATGTAAGTATAATAAATTACCATCTGTATTTCTTTCATCAGCGTGATGTAATATTAAATTCCAAGCTGCTTGAAAAGGATAAAATAATATTGGTCGCCACCAACTAAAAGTCAAGCCTAATATTAGTGCTAATAAAGTTATGGGTAAAGTTATAGAATAATGTCCCATAATCAATGTAAAAATAATATAAGTTCCTGCACTACCAAATATTCCAGCAATTATTCCAGCCCAAGAATTAGCAATTCGTTTAGCTAACACATAAGGAAAAGCAAATAATGACATATATAATATTGCGTTTTCAATTCCACCATATATACCTATAACTAAAAGGTATAAAGTAACATTCCAACTAGAAATAGTTAATATATTCTTAATTAAAATTAATAAGGTTAAAAACAAACAAACACTGATACCTATATTTAAGCTTTGCCGCCATCTCCAGGTTAAAAAAAACCAAATTAAGGTGATAGCTAAACTGAAGACACTAACGATTAAACCGTCATAAGCTAATACATATAAAGTTCCAGTCTGCATCCAAGCTGCACTTGGTGCCAATACGCTCATTAATCCTACTATTGAAAATACTGCTAATCCACTTATAAATACACCAATTACGATACTACCAATTTGACGATATTGGGGATGAGAAACAGTCGTTTTAGTAGTGCTATACATAATGCTACCAGCACAACTTGCGGTAAAAATTCCTAATGCTACAGTCCATAAACTTCTATAATCAATATCTTGTAAACTAGTTTGCAGATCAAATATATTCAACATAACAGCAATTGCAATATTTTCTGCCATACTAAAAATCAACAAACTATCCATATTATCAAAGTTATACTCACTAAACCCAATAGGTAAACTTAACAATATACCACCAAAGATACCAACTATAATTCCAAACGCTACTGAGACAGCAAAACCACCTAAAATTCCACACACAAAACTAAATGCCAAGGCATAAACACTAGTTAAAATTATTATTTCACTGGGAATATTAAGTAACCACAAACTCATAGTAACTAGACAACAAACCCAAATTGGCCATAATCCAAATCCTAAATATAATAATTTTTGGAGTTCTTTTTGCTGCCAATGAGAATTGTGTAAATCAGCTAATACAAAGTCTGGAGCCAAATTAGAATCAATATTATTAATATAAGCTTGCCAAGTCGATGGTTTAAATATTAACCAACTAAATATAACTAAACTAGCTAAAACTTGACTTTTTGGTAAAATTATATTTGGCATATATATTTCAAAAATGAGATTGAAAATCAAATGGTATAATACTTAAATTACGCCCTACACTGGTTTATATAAAATATGGAATATAATCATATATTAACATATTATAATCTTTACAAACATACTGAAACATTCCATATGATATATTTTTAGATAATTCATAATTTTTTATCTAAATATTTAACCCTATATTATACACCATCAATTTGTTTAGAATTATTAAAAATACATCTAACCGAGTAAATTTTATGAAAAAATTGAAAGCTACCCATTATGGAAAAGCCGAATTATTTCCAGGGATTAAATCTGATAGTTATGTATTAAGCGATGGCATTACAGTTTTAAGCGAACGTGGAACTGCTGATTTATTAGGAATTGACAAAAAGCTCTTGAGTAAGATGAGGGAAGATTGGCCACCAGAAATAATCAAACCATTTATTATGCAAAGTTCGTTTGTAATATATGAGCCAATAAAAGTTACTGCTAAAAATAGTCCTCAGAAGGGCAAAAAGATTGTTGTTTATGATATTCAATTTATCGAATCTTTTATAACTGGATACGCATTAGCATTTGCAAGTGGTGAATTAAAACCAGATCAGATATCTATTGGAGAAAGATGTATGTCTTTGCAATCAGCACTTATTAGTAATGTTTTAGGTGCTTCCATACAAGAACAAGTGCAACTTAAGAAAATTGATTAGGGTAACCACAAGGGATTACCCTTACAAATCATCATGTTATGTAGGGGCAATCTGATTATCCTTAACTTAATAGCATTGCTACTAACAATAAGATGGGAAAGGTATACAGAAATACTATCAATTAATATTGGATTTAATTAAGCATTCATAATTAATAATTGCTAAAATATCCAAAGACAATCTTGGAGATCAGTAAGCATATGAAATAACAATCCAACTGCAACTATTCTTAGTTTTGTATTAGGAGAAAAAACTATTAAAAAATAAATTACAATTGCATAGTGAGAATGTAAAGGGTGAAATCCAATACTACACCTTGTTGGATCAAAAATAGGATAAGCTAATAAATGATCTAAATCCACAAACATAGTTGCAATTATTATTAACCAAGCACTTTTCCATCGTTTTCTAAAAAATACCCAAGCAATTAATCCTGAAAAAATAAAATGTAAACTATAATGAATTATTGGTTGTAAAATCTGAAATAATTGTATGGTTGTCATTAAATTTTTCCAAAAAAGGTTTATGTATAGTATTTCTCAATTAAATATTTTACTCTTTCCATAGTTTATTCATCATAAAAAGGTTGTTTTATTTTCCATGTTATAATAATATCAATTTTAACCTTCCTGCGTAATACTTCCAAAAAACGTAACAAATATGAAAGAAAAATTAGTTTGTATTGGCAATGGTATGGCTGGTATTCGTACCATTGAAGAGATTCTTAAACTAGATTCAGAATACTATGATATTACTGTATTTGGTTCTGAATCCTATGGTAACTACAACCGTATTCTCCTGTCGCCAGTATTATCTGGTGAAAAAATTATTGAAGATATTATCCTAAATGATAAACAGTGGTATAAGGATAACAATATTACTCTGCATACTGGCCATACCGTTGTTTCTATTGACAGGTACAAACGCCAAATCCATACTAATAAAGGAATTACAGTTGACTATGGTAGACTGTTATTAGCAACTGGTTCCAACCCATTTATCATTCCAGTACAAGGTCACACTTTACCGGAAGTAATCAGTTTTCGTAATATCCAAGACGTACACACCATGTTGGATATATCCCATCGAGGTAAAAATGCAGTAGTTATCGGTGGAGGATTATTAGGCTTAGAAGCTGCTAATGGTCTAATGCAACAAGGTATGCAAGTTACAGTAGTACATCTGTTAGATACCCTAATGGAACAGCAATTAGATAAGGCGGCAGCAGTTTTATTGCAAACATCTTTAGAAGAACGTGGTTTAAAGTTCATGATGGAAGCAGAAACAGCTTCAATTTTAGGCGAAGACCATGTTACTGGAGTTAGTTTTAAAGATGGTACAGAAATTCCGGCTGATTTAGTGGTGATGGCTGTAGGCATCCGTCCGAATATTAATTTGGCTAAGGAAGCTGGATTATATTGCGAGAAAGGCATCGTAGTTAGTGATACATTACAAACTTATGATCCACGTATTTATGCAGTTGGTGAATGTGTTCAACATCGGAAGAAATTATACGGCTTAGTAGCTCCACTATTTGAACAAGCTAAAGTATGTGCAAATCATTTAGCTAATTTAGGTTATGCTCGTTATGAAGGTTCAATTACTTCTACTAAATTAAAAGTAACCGGAATTGACTTATTTTCTGCTGGAGATTTTCATGGTGGTCAAGATGCTGATGAGCTAATTTTTCAAGACCCAAGTCAAGGTATTTATAAGAAAGTAGTAGTTGAAGACAACCGGATCAAAGGTGCAGTTTTATATGGAGATACGGTAGATGGAGCTTGGTATTTTCAGTTGATGCGAGATGAAGTTGACATCAGTAATCAACGTAATAAGCTCTTATTTGGCCAAGCTCATTTAGGTGATAGTGGTCACGCTGAAGCCCACGGTGTCACTTTGATGAGTGATGACACTGAAATTTGTGGTTGCAATGGAGTTTGTAAAGGCGATATTGTTAATGCAATCATTAAAGAAAATTTGTTTACTTTAGATGAAGTTAGAAGTAATACTAAAGCTTCTAGTTCTTGTGGTTCTTGTACCGCATTAGTTGAACAATTATTAGCTTTTACCTTAGGTAGTGATTATTCCACTTCTCCAAAGAAAAAACCTTTATGCGGTTGTACTGAATTCACCCATGCAGATGTACAACGAGTTATCAAGGAACAGCATTTAACTAGTATTAAAGCTGTAATGCACTTTATGGATTGGAATAAGCCGGATGGTTGTCATGTTTGTCGGCCAGCGTTAAATTATTATTTAATTTGTAAATGGCCAGGAGAATTTCAGGATGATCCGCAATCTCGTTTTATTAATGAACGAGTTCATGCTAATATTCAGAAAGATGGTACTTACTCAATTGTGCCTAGAATTTGGGGTGGAGTGACTTCCCCTAAAGAATTGCATGCGATTGCTAGTATTGCCGAGAAATTTGCTGTACCAACTATTAAATTTACTGGAGGACAACGACTTGATTTACTTGGAATTAAGAAGCATGACTTACCAGCAGTTTGGAAAGATTTAAGCGATGCTGGTTTAGTTTCTGGCCATGCTTATGGAAAAGCTTTACGCACAGTAAAAACTTGTGTTGGTTCAGAATGGTGTCGGTTCGGCACTCAAGATTCTACTGAAATGGGGATTAAATTAGAAAAATTAGCTTGGGGTTCCTGGACTCCACATAAATTCAAGCTGGCTGTATCTGGCTGTCCTCGTAATTGTTCAGAAGCAACTATCAAAGATTTTGGAGTGATAGCAGTAGAATCTGGTTGGGAACTACATATTGGTGGTAACGGTGGAATTAAAGTTCGGGTTACTGATTTATTATGTAAAGTTACCACTCAAGAAGAAGTTTTAGAATACTGTGGGGCTTTTATTCAATTATATCGTGAAGATGCTCATTATTTAGAACGGACAGCACCTTGGGTAGAAAGAGTTGGTTTGCCACATATTCAGGAAATGATGGTTGAAGATGCAGATAATCGTAAAGAGTTAAATGAACGTTTCTTAGTTTCACAGCAATATGCTCAAATTGATCCTTGGAAAGAAAGAGCTGAAGGCGTTGCTAAACATGAATTTACTTCTTTGCATGGAGAAACATAATGAATATTGGTAAATTGAATGATATACCAGTTTTGGGTTCACGAGTAGTTCAGACTGAACGTGGTGAAATAGCGATCTTTCGTACTTCGGATGATGCAGTATTTGCAATTGAGAATAGTTGTCCACATAAAGAAGGACCGTTGGCGGATGGTATAATTCATGGCCATAAAGTAACTTGTCCGTTACATAATTGGCAAATTAATTTGGAAAATGGAGAAGCTATAGCTCCAGATCAAGGTTGTGCAGAAAGTTTTAAAATTGAAGTTGATCCTGATGGGAATTTATTATTGGATATTTAATAATTCTTTAAAGCTCTATAAATTTTGTCAATGGTTCTGGCAGTTTTTAAATCCTTATACTGTCCAGACCATTAGAATATATCTCTTTATAATATTTCCCAACTGTATAAATTACAGCAATAATTTAATTAAGAATTACTATAACCTCAATGTAATCACTTTGTCCCATGCTATAAAAATTAAAATAATGAAAACTATTACTCCAATACGTCTAGGTGTAAATATAGACCATATTGCTACAGTTAGGCAAGCTCGTGGTACTCGTTATCCAGACCCAGTACAAGCTGCTATTGAAGCAGAACAAGCTGGAGCTGATTTGATTACTTTACATTTACGTGAAGATCGTCGTCATATTCAAGAACGTGATGTATTATTGATCAAAGATGTATTATTGACTCGTATGAATTTGGAAATGGCAGTGACAACAGAAATGTTGAAATTTGCGGAACAACTGCAACCACATGATGTATGTTTAGTTCCAGAACGTAGGGAAGAGTTAACAACTGAAGGTGGGCTAGATGTACTAGGTCAAATTGATAAAATTCAAGCGGCATGTCAACAACTAGCTGCGGTTGGAACTAAAGTCTCTTTATTTATTGATGCAGATTTAAAACAAATAGATGCCGCAGTAAAAGTTGGTTCGCCAGCAATAGAAATTCATACCGGACATTTTGCAGATGCTACTGATAACAGAGTTCGGCAACATGAGTATCAACGAATATTAACAGCAGTAAAACATGGTGTTGCAGCAGGTTTGCAAGTTAATGCAGGCCATGGTTTACATTATCACAATGTTGCTTATATTGCTATCATTCCAGAAGTTTGTGAATTAAATATTGGTCATTCTATTGTAGCTAGAGCATTATTTACTGGTTTTATCCCAGCCATAACTGAAATGAAACGGCTTATGACGGATGCTAGGAATAATTAATGAGATACTGTCTGTCAAGCTAATATGACTATGAACCTATCCCACTATTTATAAGTACTTGATTTATAATTACTTATAAAATAACTAATATTTTCTTTATGATTCTGATTTATAATCAATTTTTCTAT
>JASFYV010000075.1:0-21134 GCA_045046925.1 Candidatus Marithrix sp.
TTATAGAAAAACCCTGTCAAAACAACCGTCTTCTTATTACATTGCGTAATGCTATCCAAAAATATGATTTATCTCAACAAGTTGAATTTTATGAAAAATTTTGTAAACATCAGCAATACTACGGTTTTATAGGTGCTTCGTAAAAAAGTGGCGTTTCTTTTTTCCCTTTTCACTTTTATTAGGGGTTACTGACTCCTGATGGTGGTCTGTTGGTCTCAACTTTTCTCCCTGCTTGTCTAATTCGTTTTGCTGTTTCAAAAAAATTATCCACTTGTTTTTTTCTCTCATCTGGTGTACTCCCTGGATCATCAAGAAGTGCTCTTGCTACATCATAATAATCAGATTCACACTCTCTAAGCCCTCGGCTCATATCTTCTGATTTCATTGCATATGCTAGAGCAACGATGAAACCTGAAAATACAGTAAACGCTGTCAAGAAAGCTACCGACCAAGAATCAGTTTTGTCGTAAAATTGAATGATCACTGGTAGTGTTACAGCAGACATTAAGCTCCATGATACACGTGCGATATGCAAATAATAATGGGCAGTTGCCTTGTTTTTCCAAAATAGAAGTGTGCCTTCAATTCTCAATTCGTGTGCAACTAGGCGATCTTTTTGCTCTTCAAACGAGTCAGCCTCACCAAACCATTTTGGGGCTTTATTCAGTTTTACCTTTTTCAAGAAAGCCAAGATAATTGGAAACATAGTGACTATGGCTCCTAAAATTACAAAATAAAAAAGATACTCCCAAAGGATTACCCATGATGATGTCATTTCTATTCTACCCTTTATTATTAAGTTACTGCCAGTTTTTCACGGGCATAACACCTCTCTTTACTCACCTAAAGTCGGGAGCAAGACGAAGTTAACCAATTTCTTTACTAGTTGTATCGTTTGTAAATTCATACCTATATTTACATTGACACTTTAAATAATCTATTAGCTCGTAAATATCTAAATTATTATTTATATCTGATGGATGGATACAGATTACAAGTTCCTCTGTGATTTTTCGTTCCTTTGTCATCGCAACAAAAGAAAATATAATTTCTTTAAGGATGGTTATTCGGTTTACATTTATTCCAGTTCTTCCTGAACCTAAAACTGGCATAATCAAACGATCCATATGACCTTTTTCACCGATGTAACGCCAAAGACTTTCTAAGCATATTTGGAGATTCTCAAACTTACCATCAGGCTTCCCATATTCGTTAGAATCAGCTAGGGCCATCCAATATGTTTTAAATCCTGACCTGTGGGTTAGCTTAATGATGGTTCCGATTTCGTACTGATCATTCTTACTTAACTTACGATCGTGCTTTTGTATTGGCGTAACATCTTGCAATTTTTTTTCGATATCACGGTCAAGGTACTCAATTTTATCATATTCTCTTTTATAGAGTTGGCCTTGGACGCTATTAGGGGAGACAAAACCATTTGTAAAAGTTGTATCAAATGTAGAGTTGCTGGAAATTACCACATCACCACCTTGATTAAATATATTGCCAATAACTAGACGAATTGATATATCTTTTCCTTGAACTGTCTCGACCACACTGAGCGGAGGTAATGTTGAAATAATTGAAACTACTGAGATAGCGAGAAATACCAACCAGAAAAAACTTGGAGTATTCGGTATCTGACTTGTTTGCTCATAAAAAAACTCTACTAAAGATATTAATAACCAGAAGACCCCTAGTAACCAGAGAGCTTTATTTATTATTTTGAGCCAAGATTCTTTCCAATGGCGTGGCAATAAATAAAACCTGAAAATGATAACAATCAATTCAATGAATCGCCTCATAATCCTAAGCCTTGATAAACGCTTTCTTTGTAGTGGTATGCTTGCTTAATTTCGCTACCAGAATTTGCAGCATGAAACTGCGGCCAATTATCCAAAGCATATTCCATAATTTTTGCATTAAAGCTTATATGAATAGCTAGCTGGTCACGTATAATTGGAGGGCATCGGTCATTATCTTGATCCCGCTTACCGTTCAAGTTAACAACTATACAAGGCAATTTCCGCTTCAATGCCTGCTCAATCTCCCATCGGACAAATTTATGCAGATAGCGTGTATGATTCCCAACAAGTAAAACAAATGTTTTAGCGTTCCTAAACCGTTCCTGTAAACCAGCCTTTATTGACGCTTCGCTTCTATCTAAAATGGTATTAAGATCGTGAGCATCATAAAAGTTAAATGTGGTGTAGTCGCTTTGCTTCCAAGCCTGTAAAAGACGGTAATAATGCAAATCATTATCAGCGTCCATAGCTACATATACTTTATTTCGATACGCCATATTGATTACCTTTTTTAGCTAACATTTTTCTTCACCCACCAAAGGTAGGCGAGCAAAGAATAATTATTCCATTTTATAGTATACCGTTTTTTCATTTAAATCAATAATAAGTCAGGTAGGCTCGATGTAATGAAACCGATAGATGAAAGTTTGAGCAGAAATTTTTGGCACTGGCACTTGTCCGTTGAAAACAAACATGCTAATAAATATTGTCAAGATTTTTTAATTAATAACTATAAAGCATTTCCAGATTTGATAGACTATACAAAATAAGTAATTGATATTTATTTTGAAGTTAATTAAGAATTACGATAAAACACCCAGCCCACTTCTTTTAAAACGAATAATCCCCAAATTATTATTAGTCATAATTAACGAGATGTCATATGAACAATTATAAAGATACCTTAAATCTACCTAAAACCGATTTTCCGATGCGAGGCAACTTAGCCAAACGGGAACCAGAATTCTTAAAAACTTGGGAAACTATATATCAGCAATTACGAGAACAACGTAAGGGAGCTAAAAAATTTATTTTGCATGATGGGCCTCCTTATGCTAATGGTAATATTCATATCGGCCATGCAGTAAATAAAATACTTAAAGATATAATTATTAAAGCAAAAACTTTGGATGGTTTTGATGCCCCATATGTACCAGGTTGGGACTGTCATGGTTTGCCAATTGAATTAGAAGTTGAGAAGCAATTAAGCAAAGCAGGACATAATGTCAATGCTAGTGAATTTCGGCAAGCTTGTCGAGATTATGCAGCTCAACAAGTTGATAAACAACGAGAAGATTTTAAACGTTTAGGAGTGATTGCTGATTGGGACAATCCTTATTTAACCATGAATTATCAGACTGAAGCAGATATTATTCGCTCTTTAGGACGAATTATTCAAGCTGGTCATGTGTATAGTGGTTTTAAGCCAGTTCATTGGTGCAGCGATTGTGGTTCAGCATTAGCAGAGGCCGAAGTTGAATATGAAGATAAAAAATCCACAGCAATTGATGTACGATTTACAGTAGTTAATGAGGAAGCTTTATTGGCTTGTTGCCATCATGCTCCTAGTAGTGGTAATGGTCCAATTTCAATAGTTATTTGGACTACTACACCTTGGACTTTGCCAGCTAATCAAGCGGTAGCACTACATCCAGAACTAGAATATTCAGTAGTACAATGTGAAGACGGACAGTATGGAACTGAACGGTTAGTGATAGCAGAAGCAATGCTAAAAGACACCATGTTACGCTATGGAATTGAACATTATCATGTAGTTGCGTATTGTCAAGGTAAGGATTTAGAAAATCTACAATTACAACATCCATTTTATGATCGTCAAGTGCCTATTATTTTAGGCGAACATGTGACAACAGAGGCTGGTACAGGGGCTGTACATACCGCTCCTGGGCATGGGCAAGATGATTATGTGGTTGGCAGTCGTTATAACTTACCAATTAATAATCCAGTTGATGATAAAGGAGTATTCTTACCAAATACCCAACTCTTTGCTGGTCTACATGTCTTTGATGCTAATCTAAAAGTAGTAGAAGTCTTGAAGGAAAAAAGCAAGTTAGTTCATGAACATAGAATTATACATAGCTATCCACATTGTTGGCGACATAAAACTCCAATTATTTTTCGTGCTACTCCCCAGTGGTTTATCAGCATGGATAAAAAGGAATTACGTCAACAATCTTTAGCAGCAATTAAAGATGTGCAATGGATTCCAGAATGGGGCGAACAACGGATTGAAGGAATGATTGTCAACCGGCCTGATTGGTGTATTTCCCGACAACGTAATTGGGGAGTTCCGATAGCTTTATTCGTCCACAAAATTACTGGTATTTTACATCCACAAACGACTGAATTAATTGAAGCTGTAGCTCAACTAGTGGAAAAAGATGGAATTAATGCTTGGTTTGAACTTGAACCAGAAAAATTGTTGAGCGATAAAGCGGATAAATATCAAAAAATTACCGATACATTAGATGTATGGTTTGATTCAGGAGTCACTCATGCTACTGTGTTAGAAGCAGATTCACTGCGTCCAGCCGATTTATATTTAGAAGGTTCTGATCAATATCGAGGTTGGTTCAATTCTTCTTTGATGACTTCTATTGCAATGGATGGAAAAACTCCATATAAAGCAGTGTTAACACATGGTTTTGCGGTTGATGCGAAAGGTCGTAAAATGTCCAAATCTATGGGCAATGTGATAGCTCCACAAAAAATTATTAAGACGTTAGGAGCTGACATCATTAGACTTTGGGTTGCAGCAACTGATTACAAAGGTGAAATCTCGATTTCTGATGAAATTTTAAAAAGGATTTCAGATGGTTATCGTCGATTACGCAATACAGCTCGCTTTCTGTTAGCTAATTTAAATGGTTTTGATCCGGTAACTGACAGCATAGCTCCAGAAAATATGTTAGCTTTAGATCGATGGGCAATGGCTCAGGCTCTCCAAGTGCAGCAAGCTATCATTAAGGATTATGAAAACTATCAATTTCATTTGGTATATCAAAAGATTCACAGTTTTTGTACCACTGATATGAGTAGTTTTTATCTCGATGTTATTAAAGATCGTCAATATACTTGTAAAGATAATAGCCTTGCTCGTCGTTCTGCCCAGACAGCTTTGTTTCATATTGTGGAAGCATTAGTACGTTGGTTAGCTCCTATTTTAAGTTTCACTGCTGAGGATATTTGGCAACAAATTCCTGGCGAACGAAGTCAATCAGTATTATTAGAAACTTGGTATGAGGGACTATTACCGATTGATAAACCAGCTTGTCAATATGCAATTAGCTCCGATTTATGGACTAAAATTTTTGGATTGCGAGAAGCTGTCAACCAGGAATTAGAAACCTTACGAACTGCGGAAACTATTGGTTCTTCCTTGGATGCTGAGGTTGATATTTATTGTGATGATATCCTGTTTACTCAGTTGGATACTTTGGAAGATGAATTACGGTTTATTTTCATTACTTCCTATGCTCGTTTGAATCCAATTGATAAAAAACCAGATACAGCTAATGAGTATAATGGTTTTTGGTTGCAAGTTAAACCTTCTGAATACGGTAAATGTGTACGCTGTTGGCATCATCGGGAAGATGTTGCTAGTAACGCAGAACATCCAGAATTATGTGGGCGGTGTGTGGAGAATATTACTGGTGCAGGTGAAAAACGTTACTATGGCTAAAAATGGGTTGAGATGGATTTGGATTTCGTTATTAGTAATAATCCTAGATCAAGTGAGCAAATTATGGATGGATAGCAATCTTTCCTTTAATCAACCAGTTAATTTATTACCATTTTTTGACTTACGATTGTTATATAACGAAGGTGCTGCTTGGAGTTTTTTGGCTAATGCTGGTGGCTGGCAACGTTGGTTTTTAAGTGGATTATCGCTAGTCATTAGTGGCGTATTGTTGGTATGGTTAATTCGCTTAGAACGACGACAAATATGGTTAGCAATTGCCTTGTCTTTAGTATTAGGTGGAGCTTTGGGTAACTTAATCGATAGAGTTGTATATGGACATGTAATTGATTTTATTGATATATATTACCAGCAATGGCATTGGCCAGCATTTAATATTGCCGACAGTGCTATTAGTGTTGGAGCGGTTATGTTGGTGATAGATGCTATCTTAGAGGGGAAAAATAAATGATTTAAAATCAATTACAACTGCGTATAATCAGACCTACCTATGTGGGTCTAGTTTAAATGTTGCCACTTTGATTAGCCAATCCTACTGGATTTAACTCTCTTGTGGCACTCCACGATTGACTATCATATTTTTTATCGTGGAAAAAAATTAAAGTAGAAGAAACCCACTTTCATTTTTTTCCAACTTTTAATTCTTTAAAACAGAAAGTTGATACTGCTTTAATTAATTCTGAAAAGCTATAGGTAAATTTTTAATCTATGAATTTAACCAGAATTATGTACATTCTGCCCTAACATTTCTGGAGTAACTAATACAATTCCATTCTCACTCACATAAAATCTTTTAGCATCCTCTTCAAGATTTTCCCCGATTACAGTATCAGCAGGAATAAGCACCCCTTTATCAATAATCGCTTTCTTAATGTTACAATTCCTCCCAACTACTACATCTGGCAATACAACTGTATCTTTTATTGAAGAATATGAATTTACTTTAACATTGGAAAATAATAAGGATTTGGTAACTTTAGCTCCAGAAATTAAACAACCACCTGAAACCATAGAATCAACTGCCATCCCACGCCGTTTATCGTCATTAAATATAAATTTAGCTGGTGGTAATTGTTCTTGATAAGTCCATATCGGCCAATGTTTATCATATAAATTTAATTGTGGAGTGACTGAAGTCAATTCCATATTAGCTTCCCAAAATGCGTCTACAGTACCAACGTCACGCCAATAAGGTTGGCCGCCGCCCTTCTGTACATCACGAAACCGATAGGCAAATATATTAGCTGTTTTAATCAAATCTGGAATAATATCTTTGCCAAAATCATGACTAGAATTAGATTTATAAAAATCTTCATGCAGTTTTTCATATAAAAATTTAGCACTAAATATATAAATTCCCATGGATGCTAGTGCATTAGCAGGATTATTTGGGATTGGATTTGGATTTTCTGGTTTTTCTGCAAATTCTATGATTCTGCCATCATCATCAACACTCATCACTCCAAATTCTTTTGCCATTTCTAACGGCACTTCTAAGCAACCTACGGTCATATCAGCATTGTTTTCAAAATGTTTGGCTAACATTGGGCCATAATCCATTTTATAAATATGGTCGCCAGCTAGAATTAGAACATATTCTGGTGCATGACTACGAATAATATTAAGATTTTGATATACTGCGTCGGCAGTTCCCTCATACCAAGACTCATCAATTCGCTGTTGAGCAGCAGGCATTAACTCTACAAATTCCCCAAACTCAGCTCGTAAAAAACTCCAACCTTTTTGAATATGTCGAATCAAAGAATGAGATCGATATTGAGTAGCTACTGAAATCCTGCGTATCCCAGAATTAATACAATTGGATAAAGGAAAGTCAATAATACGAAATTTACCACCAAATGGTACTGATGGTTTAGCCCTCCAATCAGTGAGATTTTTAAGACGAGTTCCGCGTCCACCAGCCAATACTAAAGCCAATGTATTTCGAGTTAAACGACTCACGAAACGATGTGTATTTTCAGTATTCATCTATAATTCCTTATATAACTTTTAGTTAATACAAATTCTACTATAATTTATATATATTTGCCAATCAAGTTTTACCAATTCTTAATTTTTAATTAAATTCAAAATCAATTGGTTATTATTGTTGTAACTAGGTTCAATTGTCTTAATCTATAAATTATACCTTGCTAAATCCCTCCATGATAGAGTTTAAGCCACATTTCTAATAATGGTACACGTAGTTTCCAGCCATTGTCTGTTTTGATAATATAACCATAATCTTCAAGTTTTAATTGGCTTTTTAGGTCGCTAATTGGTTGATTAGTTAGTAATTCATGGATGGCAGGTTTGCAAGCATGATTTTGACAGAATTCAGTCCAGAAAACGCTAAAAACAGTAGTGCCACGTTGTACGATTTTGTCTTTAACGATTAAATCAACATCTTCTTGGCTAATATTTTTAGTTTCTTTTTGGTTGGCACGTTTGACAATATGGTAACAGAGCATTTGTAATAGAGCTGGATGGCCTTGGGTTAAAGTTTGGATTTTATCAATCACTTCAGGTGGATAATTTAAATCGACTAGTTTAATTAAGAGTTCAGCTTCTTCTGGCAGTAAATAGTCAATGTTCAGAGGCATGACGTGAATAAAACTTCTGTCCCAATTTGGATTTTGGAGGTCAACGAATTGGGTTGCTCCAACAAATAAAAATACCACTTGATTTTGGTGTTGGGAAAAACTCCGCATGGCTTCGAGCAGTCGTTGGCCTTGTTGTGGATTGGTTTGCAGAATTTTGTGTAAACTTTCATACTCGTCAAAAGCTAGGATAATTTTTCCCTGTTGCTGACTGAGATTTTTGAGTTCGGTTTCAATTTCAACCCAAGCAGTAATCCAATTCTCTGGAACTTGCCAATCTTTTAATTCACGGTTAAAAATACGGTCTAATTGCTGATGTAAATCGCTTAACCATAGTGAAATGCTGTTTAATTCTCCGCCTTGAAAGTCTTGGGTGATAATTTTAAATTCTGCACCAAGCAGTTCCGGTAAAAAGCGGAGTAGACTACTTTTACCAACCCTGCGTTGGCCACAGATAAGTAACATCGGCATACTGCGGGAAGTTAAGATAATATGGCGTAGTTCTGATTTTAAATCTTGACGACCTAAGAAAATATTTTGGTCTTTGTCCGGTTCAAGGACATCACCATAGCGATAAATATTAGGAGCAATCGGTTCTACTAATTTTTGTTCTGCACGTAATTTATTTGAACGTTCTTTGGCAACTTCTAGCCATTTTTTAATGGTGGGAAGGTAGTATTGTTTCCAACGATTTGATTTTGCTAGAGTTGAGTCTTGGAAAACTTGTAATTGATTCTCAAATTGGGTAAATTTTTGCGTTTTTAGACTAATATTCTCTTGGTCATTTTCCAACTTTTCATAGGCAATTAAATTCTGTTGCAGGTTTTGAATCTGTGTTAGCCATTCTTTTGTTGGAGTTAATCTAGGAGTTTCTTGGACAATTGTTGGTGCGGTTAAATATTTACTTTCCAACACATGATGTTCCCAGTTTCCAGCAGTAGTAGCATGGGAAATGTACATTGCTAATTTGGTTTGTAATGGACGATATTCTAGTAGGAAATTCATAAACTCCACACCAGTTTTTGGGTCTTGTTGAGCCTCGTTAGTTAATTTGCTATTTAAACCCCAAATCGGTAGCCAAATTGCACCATCATTGATATAAGGATTACGTTTTAAATCGACTAAAATTAAGCTTTTAAGAAAATGCCAAGGATATTGATATAAGCGAAAATAAGTGATATAAAAGCAGGGGATAAATGCTAAACCTCCTGCTAAACCGACTGCTAAACCGAATGCTAAACCGAATGCTAAACCGACTGCTAAACTTCCTAAACCGACTACTAAACCGACTGCTAAACCTCCTACTAAACCGACTACTAAACCGACTGCTAAACCTCCTACTAAACCTCCTGCTAAACTGAATGCTAAACCTCCTACTAAACCGACTACTAAACCTCCTGCTAAACTGAATGCTAAACCTCCTGCTAAACCGACTGCTAAACCGAATGCTAAACCGAATGCTAAACCGAATGCTAAACCACTTAAACTTTTATAATTATCAAAACTCATAAAAAAATATATTTTTTCCCATAAACTTGAATCTATTGGCCATTGCTGAATAAATAGTTCATTTGCACCCTTATGATTAGGCATATCAGGTGGAAATAATAATGGCAAATCAAGGGCAGCAATAATCGCTATTCCAACAACATATAATGCTAAAGTTAAAGGAATCACCACCACAAAAAAATTAATAATAACAAACTTAAAAATTATCCATAGAGTTTGTATTTTACTGGTGATATTTTTTTCATAACGTTTTAATAAAACCGGTTCATAAATCAACCATTTAAACAGTTCAAAACTATTTTTAGGTGTGGTTGGTTTAATAAAGGGATTGGCAGCCATTATTTACCTCTCTTAGATAGATCAGATATTTTTTCAATTAATACAATTGGCCAGTCCAAAAAAACCGTTCGAGCCAAGTCAGAAATAGAAGTTAATATGGATGTTCCCTTGAATGTCTTCTTAACCCGGTAATTCAATTGTGAGATTTGTTGTTTATTATAATATTTTTGCCAAAGTTTTAACTGCTTAACAAACAACCGAATTTCTTCCAAAGAACCAGAATGATTGCGAATTTGTTTTAATAAAAAATGCAGCAAGGTATAATCATAACCCTCATTCTTCTTAACCTGTTGCATCAAATGCGAAATATGCTCATCAGACAAATTTCGTACACACCATAAATCTTTATGCAGATGTTTTAACTCATGACGCACCTCATCATATAACAGAGGTGGCAACGTCTCAACTTCCTGAATATCCAATTTAGAAGTTGTAAACTCACCTTCTATATAAAACAACATTTCATTATAAGGATTTTGCGTAATCAATAACAACGAAACATTACGATAACCCTTCAAACCATTTAAATTCTCATAAAATTGCTGATTAAAATGAGCATCCACATCCTCTTCAGCCATTGAATCAAAATTATCCAATACTAGAATAAAATTCTGCTCAGACTGCTTTAAATCTGACAAAATACCCAACAAACTATCAACTTTATCCGGCAAAATAGAATCATGATATTGTTGCCAAAGCTGCCGCAAAAACTGCGAATAATCAGCCCGACAAATCTGCATATTCACCGTCAATAACCTAATGTTGTCAGCTAACTGACATTTCTCAACATCATGGATAAACCGTTTTCTCTCCTCATCAATTGGAACTATCACATTAACCGAAGTACCATCCAAAAGATAAGTCAAGATATTTTCCGTAGACTGTGGCCGTAAACAATGAGTATATAGCATAATATTTAATTTTTCGTGTATTATTGACAATGATTCGGACAGTTTTTATAACCTATTGTAATTATAAAATTCTAATTTATTGAATGCTAATGATGCAATTAATTTTTCATCTTACATGTATAGAATTTTCTAATTAAATTAATTGTAACTAATTAAATAGTTGATATTGTTGTTGAATTTAATTAAGAATTAAGAATTAAGAGTTAAGAATTGCTATATATTTTTTAACAAACTTTTTTAACAACAATTTTTAAGTTATACTAGTAATAATTTGTGCAGTATCCACTAAGGTATGTTATAAACTGTATAATTTATGCAAATAGTTAAACTTTCTATACTCATAAATAAATAGTTTATAAATTATTTTAACAGATTTATTTATAATATTTTTTAAGTCACTTTTACTAAAGGAGTATATATGTATCAATATTCTAACTACAAATTATGGTCAGTATTACTGGTTGTAGTATTTTTAGCTGGTTGTCCAGCAGTACAAGTAACCGATCCTGGTTATCAACCTAGTCCTTCTGAGGATGTTAATACCGCAACTTATCATATTGTTAGAGCAGGGGAAACTTTATATGGGATTGCTGGAATATATGGTCGTGATTATGTAGAGATTGCTCGTTGGAATGGCCTAACTCCACCATTTATTTTAGTTAAAGGTTCACGGTTACGTGTTGATGGCCCTAATGAAAATGTGGTATTACCTTCTGATTATGATAATGCTGGAGTTCCTGTTAATTCATATCCGACTACTCCATCGAGACCTATTCCAAATATTCCACAAACAACTCATACAGTGCAAGCTGGTGAGACTCTATATGCTATCGCTCGTAAATATGGAAAAAAAGTTAGCGATTTAACTAGATGGAACAATATTAATCCAAACTCTTATACGTTAAGCATTGGGCAGAACTTGATAGTTTCTCAATCTGGTTCAGCACCAGCAAGACCAGTGATTACTACTCCGCCAGCTACACTGCCAAAACCAGTTATTCCAAGGCCATCTGTTCCTAGTATTAATGTAAGCCAGGGTTATCATATAGTATTAAAAGGTGATACTTTATATAATATTGCTAAACATTATGGATTTAGTGTAGCTGATATAGCTGCTTGGAATGGTTTACAACCACCTTATGGATTACGCTTAAGTCAGCAATTACGAGTTACTCCACCTGATTCTACTACTATTCTTCCTACTCCAACAATAATTCCTACTAATGCTCCAGTATCTAGTAGAACCCATCATATCGTTGCTGCTGGTGATACTATGTATAGCATAGCTAGACAGTATGGGATTAAGGTAAAAGATTTAGCTAATTGGAATAATTTGGTTCCTCCTTATATTTTATCAATTGGCCAACAATTACGCATTGCCTCATCAACAACTATAATGCCAAGCACTGGTAGTTTTCAAAGAGTTGGCTCATCAAGTGCTAGAGAACATATAGTAGCATATGGTGAAACACTAAATAGCATTGCTAAAAAATATGGAGTACCATCCGCTAATTTAGCTATTTTAAATAATTTCAAAATTCCTTACAATGTATATCCAGGAATGAAATTAAAAATTACTCCTTAATTTAAATAATAGTTTTTAGAAAAATATAAACTAATACAGGGTAAAAAGGCAAAGGACTGCCAATTAATCCATAACTCAAACTATCTAAATGTTATGAAATATACCATTAAACTATGTTTTTTTCTATCTGGTTTGATGTTACTTCAAGCCTGTGTTACCAATTACGGTAGAAACGTCCCCACTGATTTATATCATTCAGTTCAATCACGGGAAGATGTTGCTACTATTTCAAATGTTTACGGATGCCGCGATTATATAGAATTAGCTAATATAAATCAAATACCACCTCCTTATTTGGTATATCCTGGTCAAACTCTACGAATTCCTACTGATATCTGTGGAATAGCCCAAACTTATCCTACAACTCAGCCATCTTCTACTGATTATTACATTGCTAGACGAGGTGATACCTTATATAGCATATCTAAAACCTATAATGTCAGTTTAACTAACTTAACTACTTGGAATAACTTAGAACCACCTTTTACTTTATCAGTTGGGCAACAAATAAAAACAACTCCTCCTACAAAGAACGAATTTCAAGCAGTTGGTTATGTACCACCAGCTCCAAGACTTCTTAAATCACGTTCTCATATAGTTGCTAAAGGTGAAACTTTATATAGAATATCCAAAAAATATGGTTACAGTGTTACTACCATTGCTCAATGGAATAGTATATCAAAACCATACATTCTATCTATAGGCCAAAGGTTAATTGTATCTCCATCAAATTCTACTAGTCATAATAACGGATATTCTACTGGAACTTCATCTTACAATCCAGGTTATAATCCTAACTATGCAAGTCATCATTTAGTAAGAGCTGGTGAAACCTTACAAAATATTGCAAGAAGGTATGGCTTAACAACTGAAAAATTATCGGCTTGGAATGGATTAGGAGCTCCTTATTATATATATCCTAATCAAAGGCTACGTTTAGCTCCACCTTAGTTGCATAAATTATGGACTTTGAAAAAAGCGATGCACTTAATGAATTAGAATGTCAAGTTGAAACAGAGCAATTTGCTGCAACTACAAAAGACTTAGATGCTACCCGTATTTACTTGAAAGAAATAGGTAATTTTAATCTTTTAACTGCAGAAGAAGAAATTAAATATGCTCGGTTAATTCAAAAAGGCAATCCGGCAGCTCGTGATCGAATGATTAAGGCTAATTTACGTTTGGTAGTTAAAATCTCTCGTCATTATATTGGTAGAGGATTAGCCTTACTTGACTTGATCGAAGAAGGTAATATTGGATTAATGCGTGCAGTTGAGAAATTTGATCCAGAAAGAGGATTTCGTTTTTCAACATATGCAACTTGGTGGATTCGGCAATCAGTTGAACGTGCGATCATGAATCAAAACCGAACTATCCGTTTACCTATTCATGTTTTAAAGGAAATCAATGTTTGTTTACAAACTCGTTATACTTTATCACATACTCTGGATCATGAACCAAACTCAGAAGATATTGGCAAGGCATTAAATAAAAATCCAGAAGATATTGAAAAACTTTTTAAATGGAATGAGAGAGCGATATCCATGGATGTTCAACGTACTAACGACTCTGAGAAATCTTTGGTTGATAGTATTCCTGATGAATTTAATCTTGACCCAATGTTATTGCTACAAGATTCTGATATCGTAGTTCACGTTAAATTATGGTTATCACGTCTTAATGAAAAACAACAAATTGTGATCCAAAGACGATTTGGGATCGGCACTGAAAGAGAATATACTTTAGAAGAAATAGGGGAAGAACTTGGGCTTACGAGAGAAAGAGTACGCCAAATTCAAATGACTGCTATGAAACGCTTACGTGATTTATTACAACGAGAAGGTTTTTCATTGGACAGTTTATTACGCTAATTTATATAATGTCACATTTCAAAGATAGAACGGATTATTATCTTTGACAATTGTGACATATTTAACTATTTTACCAAGTATTCTCTAATTTTAAAATATAATAAAAGTATTGAATAAGCTAGTCATACTGGTTATATTTATATGAAATCAATCAATAGAAATCGTATTATTTATATAATAGCTATAATATCGGTAATCATATTAGGATTAGCTTCCCGACGTTATCCATTACCACCTTTCATAGCCGCTTATGTTGGCGATATATTATGGGCATTAATGGTATTTTTAATAGTAGGTTTTATTTTTCCAACATTTTCAATATTAAAAATAGTGATCATTGCTATATCTTTCTCATTTTGTATTGAATTTAGCCAGTTATACCATGAACCTTGGATCGATGAAATTCGGCAAAATAAGTTTATAGCTTTAATCATTGGTCGAGGTTTTTTATGGAGTGACTTAGTTTGCTATACACTTGGTATCACGATTGGTTCTTTAATAGAAATTGGATTCTGGAAAATAAATAAACCCTGGTTACATAGCTGGTAAAGTAAAGTAAAATGTACTGCCTTTCCCTTCAATACTTTCTATTCCAATTTCTCCTCCAAGCTTTTCTATTACCTGTCTCACTATAGATAAACCTAAACCATATCCATCTACATTATCATCGTGTAAACGTGTAAAAGGAGTAAATAATTTAGATTGGGATAATTTAGAAAGACCAATACCATTATCATGTATCCAAAATCTTATCATGTTATCTTCTTGCAGATTTGCCCCTAATTCTAATTTAGGCGGTCTACCACCATATTTTAAACCATTGCTAATATAATTTGCCCATACTTCTTCAATCCAAGGGCCATAACTATTTGCTATTGGCCAAGTATCTGGAAAGATGATTTCACCTTTTAATTCTTTAAATAAATGATTCAATCTTTTTTCCAAAACTTGATTTATAATATCATTCATATCAATAGCTTCAGTTCTAATAGTATGTTGTTGAGAAACTCCAGCTAGTAATAATAACGCATTAATGATTTCTAACATTTTTTGCCCAGAATCACTAATTAATTGTAAATATTTAGGCAATTGAATACTATTATCAGTAGTTAAAAGTCGATCACTAAGAGCCATTATCCCTGTTAAAGGCCCTCTTAAATCATGAGCAACAGTATGGGCAAAAGACTTTAATTCTAAATTACGTTCTTCCAATTCGGCTGCATAAGTGTCACGAACTTTTATTTCATCCTCTAATTGTTGTTGTAACTTACGCAAATTTAAATGGGATGAAACCCGAGCTAAAACTTCTTCAGCTTGTAACGGTTTAGTAATATAATCAACTGCTCCTAATGAAAAACCTTTGACTTTATCAACAGTATCTGACAACGCAGTCATAAAAATAATTGGAATGTCTTGAGTTGCAGGCAAAGCTTTTAATCTTTTGCAAACTTCAAATCCATCTATACCAGGCATCATTATATCTAATAAAATTAAATCTGGATGAGCATATTCAGCTTTTTTTATAGCTGCTGCACCATCTTTGGCTACTAATACTTTAAATCCAACATCAGTCAAAAAATCCAATAATAAGCTGATATTAGCTGGAATATCATCAACAATTAATAATTTATCTTGCATAAATTTTTCTCAGTATCGATTGAAATACGATAAATTCAATTATACTTTATATATTATACTGAAATAAGATATAAACTTAAACGGCTATAGAAATGTATTTCATGGGATTTGATTATGGTAGTAAAAGAATTGGAGTAGCAATAGGACAAATTATTACTAAAACTGCTAGTCCTTTAGCAATTATATCAGTAAAAAATAAACAAATAGATTGGGCAAGTATTAATGCTTTGATAAAAGAATGGCAACCGCATGAAATAATAGTTGGTTTGCCTAAACATAATGATGGATCGGATAGTGTAATGACCGTTGCAGTTCAACGTTTTTGTCGAAAGTTACATGGACGTTATCATGTACCAGTATATACTATCGACGAAAGACTGTCTTCAATGACTGCTGCTGAAAGAGTATCAGGACAATTAGATGCCGTTGCCGCTCAAGTTATTTTAGAAACTTGGTTCAGCGAATTTTATCCCAATTAACATAAGTCTCCATGCCATATTTGACATATTGATAATATTGCAGTAGCTGCTGTTTCAGTGCGTAAGATTCGTTTACCTAAATTAATATCTAAATAGCCAGCTTCAATTGCTAATTCTATTTCTAAGTCAGATAAACCACCTTCTGGTCCAACTAAGATTGTTATCGGATGTTGAATATCATGTCTGGATAGGGATACACATAAATTGCGGATTCCAGTTGGAGATAAAACTAAATAATCACCAATTTGAGATTCAGCTAACCAAGTTGTTAATGCAACAACATTGTGTAATTGAGGCAAATGATTTCTGCCAGATTGTTCACAGGCACTAATAATAATTTTATCCCAATGTCGTTTGCGTTTATCAATCTTGTGTGTAGGTGGACTACGTTCTGTTATCACTGGTACAATATTTTGGACTCCCAATTCTACTGCTTTTTGAATGGTATAATCCATATGTTCAGGTCGAGAAACCGATTGTACTAATATTAATTTTAATGGTGATTCACGATCAATATTTTTATATTCATAGATTTGTAATTTGGCTAATTTTTTGGTTATGCTAATTAAATTAGCAACATATTCACCACCTTGTCCATTGAATAAAGTTATTGAAGAATTGATTCGTTTGCGTAACACATTTAATAGGTAATGGGATAAGTCTTTTGTTAAAATAATTTCTTGTCCAACTGATAATGATATTTCTACAAATAAACGAGAACGACGCATATCGCAAATAGGACTCCAAGTTTGGTAACGGTTGCCAAATTAGTAACTATTAGTTATTTTATAGGTGATTTTATAGTTTAAAAAGTGATTATAACATAGATTTAATTTATAATTTGGTTAAATCTAATTCAGCAATACCTATATTTAAGGTTAATAATTCTAAACAATAATGGCTCACATATTAATAGTAGAAGATGAACCAGATATCCGCAATATGATACGGTTCGCATTAAAAAATGAAGGTTATACAACTAGTACAGCTGAAAATAGCAATCAAGCTCAAGATATTCTGATTGATAAAAAAATTGATTTAATGATAATAGATTGGATGCTACCAAAAACTAGTGGTATCAAATTAATTCGTGCAATAAGACAGCAGGAAGTTAATCAGCAAACTCCTATTATTATGTTGACTGCACGTTCCGAAGAAGAAGACAAAGTAAGTGGTTTAGATGCTGGAGCTGATGATTACATGACAAAACCAGTTTCGATTCGGGAACTATTAGCTCGGATAAAAGCTCTATTGCGTCGTAGCAAAAATTACGAAACCATTCTCACTGTGGGCAGATTAAAACTCAATGAAACATCCCATATTTTGCTGATTGATGAACAAGTGATAGATATTAGTTATACTGAGTTTAACTTGTTGAAATTCTTCATGTCACATCAGAATCGAGTTTATTCACGTAGCCAATTGCTAGATTTTGTCTGGGGGCAAAATGTATATGTAGAAGAACGTACTGTTGATGTACATATTCTGCGTTTACGAAAATTGTTGAAAGTTTATAATATTGAACAAATGCTACAAACTGTTCGTGGAGTAGGTTATCGTTTTTCTATTGAGTTGACTAAATAATTATGTCTGAATATTGGTCTGTAGAACGTTGGCGAATAATTAGTGTTTTATTTGCGTTGGCAGCTATTTGGTTGGCCATTGATAATTTATTAATCGCCATTTTATTGCCTTGTTCTATATATTTTGGTTGGCATAGTTATCAACTATATTGTTTGGAACGTTGGTTGAGAAATGGTCTAAAAGCCAAAGAAGCCCCTGATGCTGATGGAATTTGGGGAATTATCGTACAACATATTTATCGCCAAAAACAACTTCAAAAAAAACATAAAAAAAAATTCAAAAGCTTACTGCATCAATTTAATTTAGTGGTTTCAGCTTTACCTGAAGCAGCAGTAGTTTTAAATCAACATAAAGAGATAGAATGGTCTAACAAAGCTGCTAGAAAATTACTGGGGATTGAACATAGTCGTGATATCGGCCAACATATTGGTAATTTAATTCGAGTTCCAGAATTTCAACAAAATTTAGATTCAAACAGCAATGTTAGTTTAGAATTATTATCTCCAGTGTCAACCTTAATTCATATTGCTTTACGTTTAATTTCATTTGAAAATGGTAGATATTTATTGACTGCTTGTGATATTAGTCAACAGATCAATATTCAGCGAATACGAGAAGCTTTTATAGCTAATGCTTCGCATGAATTACGTACTCCATTAACTGTTATTTCAGGTTATTTAGAAATTATGGAAGCTAATACAGAAATACCTGATAACTTGCATGAGCCTATCGTGAGTGCTAAATTACAAGCTAATAGAATGGAACGAATTATAGATGATTTGTTAACTTTATCTAGATTAGAAACCAGTAATTTATCTGAAAATTCGGGAATAGTAGTTGATGTATCAAATATTTTAACTAATATTATTAAAGATATACAAAAAACATTGGCTATGGACAGTCATATTTTACATTTAGATACTGATTCGGCAATAAAAATTAAAGCAGTAGAAAATGAAGTAAATAGTATTTGTTTAAATCTCATCAAAAATGCAATTATCCATACCTCAGCAAACACTGAAATTTGGGTTAAATGGTTTTTAAAAGATACTGGGCAGGCTTGTTTACAAGTTATTGATAATGGGGAAGGAATTCCTACTGAAGATATACCACATTTAACAGAAAGATTTTATCGGGTCAACCATTCTCGAAGTGGAACTGGTTTAGGACTTGCTATTGTAAAACATATCATGGAACGTCATCAAGGCTATATTTTGATAAACAGCCAACCGTTGGTAGAAACTAAATTCACAGCTTGTTTTCCGGTATATCGGGTCATTAAATAAAAATAGGATGCAATTTTATATTATCATTGCATCCTATAATATATCTTATTTACAGATCATGCCAAATTAGTTGTACTAACCCGACTATCTTTTAAACAAAAACTTTAGAATTTCATTTGAATAGTAGGAGTTACTTTCCGCATTTTCTTAGCTTCTTCTAAAATCTTGTTAACTGAACTATTTAAAGGAGCCCAACCATACCAGTGCATATAATCATTACTAGCATGGAAAGCACCTTGGAAAGTCCGTTGACGATATTCCAACATAATTAAATATAACTCTTGTTCAATACTAGTTTTAGCATCGTAATATTGTAATAAATCAGGAGCATATTTCCATTCGGCAGGTTTTTTCAAGAAACCATCTTCATATAAACCTTGAACTACTCTAATAGCTTTAGCAAATTCATGATCAGCAGCTTTTACAATTGAATCTGAAGCTTTAAAGTGGCTGTCAATAAAACCTTTAGTATGACATTCACTACAAATTTCTTTCATCTCAGCACGCAACTCATTGAATTCTTCAACTCCACGAGCAGCTTGACCAATCAACACAATTTCAATGAAACGTTCGGTTGGTTGCAAATTAGCGTCTAATATTCCAGCAGCTTGTAAAATTGTTGCACGATCCAATACCCATTCCGGATCATCATCAACACCATCAAAGTTACCGGTAAAGCCAGCATCTCTTAAGATATCAGCCAACTTGGTTAAAGGTTCTTTTAATGCTGGAGCAACACCAATTAAAGCTCTAACATTATGTTCACTTGGAACTCGTAAACCTAAGAAACCCCATGAAGTTTTGACGGTATGGTTGCCTTCATTCATGTGACATTTTTGGCAAGTTGGAGCCCGACCTCTTTCATTTTTATTGCCTTCAATATCCCAGATAATACCGTGTTTGGAAGACATGTACATTTCCCATTGTGGATGGTCAAATCCCATATGACAATTAGAACAAGCTCTAGGGTCTTGAGCCTCTGCCTTAGTAAAACTATGGCGAGTGTGACAAGCATCACATTGAGCATTACCATAACGGTATTTAGCAGATTCTTTATGGTTTTCATCAACAGCCAAGCTGCTTGCTAAACCTTCTCCTTCAACAATAAGGTCTTTTTGACCAATTTTATGACAACCTGAACAACCACGATAACCTTCTTCAACGATAGAACCAGGTTGGCCATGCCAAGCTACTTGGGATTTCATTCCTATCCAAGCTAGATTATGTTTACCTTCACGCAATTGGTCAACTTGATCTTCATGACATTCGCCACAGGTCTCTGGAGTAGGCATTTCAGCTTTGGCATAATCTTTAGCAGTTTTATGTCCATCACTGTGACAATCTGTACAACCAACAATATCTAGCTTAGACTTAGTATTTGCCATTGGGCTATTAAGATATTGTTTAACGATACCAGGATTAACATTGATATGGCAACCTATACAGTCATCATTAACTGCTTTTTTAGCTGCTGCATCTTCTGTTTTATCCGCAAAAGCTAGGCCACTAGATAGTGCATATGTGAGTATAACACCAAGAATTAGTGACAAAGTTCGCTTAATGTACATAAAAAAGTTTCCTTTTATTAATAAAAAATATTGAGTATCAAAAAATATTAATTTTTAGGTTTAAAAACTAAAATTTTCCTTGGAAAAATGGTTTTTAATTCAAAAATATATTGCTATATTTATGGATGCCAAAAAATTAGGTACTGGGCTTGGACTATAATGAAATTTGTAAATATACTTAAATATAAGTAAGTTACACCAAATTGACAAAATATCTAACTAACTGATATTTAACATT
>JASFYV010000076.1:0-10291 GCA_045046925.1 Candidatus Marithrix sp.
AAATAGCGGCCATCACCTGTACAACCGCAATACCAGTTGAAATCATAGTCATTATTGTATTTGGATCAGTCCAAAATCCCATATCTCCTTTAGCCGATGGCAATTCCTTCCGCTTAACCTCCAACCCATCAATATTAGCCCGCTCCAACCAATCCATCAAATCTAATAAAGTATCTTCATTGGCATCTTCACCTTCCAACTCCAATTCTAATTCTGTAGTCATAATAATATCCTCAATAATTGTTAGTTTATGTAAGGCAATATTATCATAATTGAGCAAGGATTCTTTGGTTAAATGACAAAACCTATTCCAATCGCTATACTAAATTCATAAGAAAACGAGGAGTGGTTGTATTTAACTTAATTGAGAAATGCTATAATAATTACATAATCCTACCAGAACTGCCTACTAAGCTTGCTAAATTAATGGAAATAAGATATATTTTAATTATACAATTAAGGGTATTTTAAATATTAGGGGAATATTGATGTTTATCAGAATATTAACGGCAATTATTACGTTGTCTATATTATCAGTACAGGCTAATTCTACTGGAATCAATCCAGGAACTTTAGAAATATTACAAATTGATGGTAAAAAACCGACTGAAAAGTTAGAAATGCCACTACAACATACCGATGTTAAAATTGAAATATCTGGTTTTGTCGCAAGTGTAGTTGTAACTCAGCAATATAAAAATCCATTTGAACAACCAATTGAAGCAGTTTATACTTTTCCATTGCCTAATGATGCAGCAGTGGATGATATGCAAATGACGATTGGTAAACGAGTTATTAAAGGTCTTATCAAACGTAAACAGGAAGCTAGGGAAATTTATGAAAAAGCCCGTAATCAAGGACAGAGAGCTTCTTTATTAGAACAAGAACGGCCTAATATTTTCACTCAATCAGTGGCTAATATTATGCCAGGTGATGATATCGTAATTACTATACGTTATGTCAATATTTTACAGTATATTGAAGGTAATTATGAATTGGTATTTCCGATGGTGGTTGGGCCTAGATATATTCCTGGTAATATTGCAATTGGTCATCGTGGAACTGGTTGGTCATTAGACACTGATAAAGTTCCAGATGCTTCTAGAATTACTCCTCCCGTGTTAAAACCAGATGAACGTACTGGTCATGATATATCTCTATCAGTTAAGCTAAATGCTGGTGTTTCTATCAAAAAAATTCATTCTACCTCTCATGTTATTGATATTAAAAATATTAATTCATATTCTAACATTATTAATATTCATCCAGCTGACACCCTACCAAATAAAGATTTTATCTTACGTTATCAAGTAGCTGGTAAAGCTCCAGAAATTGCAATTATTTCTCACCACGATGAACGAGGTGGTTTTTTCACTCTGATGATACAACCACAACGAACTATTACTGATGAGCAAATTTTTCCACGAGAATTAATTTTTATCGTTGATACTTCTGGTTCTATGAGCGGTTTTCCAATTGAGAAATCTAAGCAAGCCATGCGTAAGCTTATCAAAGGAATGCGACCTTTAGATATGTTTAATGTAGTACGATTTGCTGGTGACACTGGTACTTTATGGAGTCATCCACGCCCTTATACACAAGCCAATGCTGATGAAGCCTTACGTTATGTAGAAAGATTTCGTGGAATGGGTGGCACAGAAATGCAGAAAGGTATCGTTGAAGCTCTAGCTCAACCAGCTGCTGAAGGTTATTTACGAATTGCATTTTTAATGACAGATGGCTATGTAGGCAATGAATTTGGAATTTTTCAAGCTATTGAGAAAGAAAGACGTGGAGCAAGAATTTTTTGCTTAGGAGTAGGTTCTTCAGTAAATCGGTATTTATTAGATAGAGCCGCTGAAATTGGACGTGGTGAAGCTTTTTATGTACGGCAAGATGAAAATAGTGATAAAGTTATTAAGCAATTTTTTCAACGAGTTGATAAGCCAGCTTTAGCCCATGTTGAAATTGATTGGGGAAGTTTAGATGTTTATTCACTTTATCCAGCTAATATTCCTGATTTATGGGCTGGGCAACCAATTTTAATTCATGGTCGTTATGATGGTGGTGGTAAAAGTACTGTTACTGTTCGTGGACAATTAACCAGACAGAAATATGTACAAAAACTATCAGTAATATTACCATATAATAAATCAGAAAACGAAGCTATGGCAACAGTTTGGGCTAGAAAAAAAGTGCATAATTTAATGAATAAAATGGTACGTGCTGGTCAAACTTCAGACTTAATTGAACAAGTTACTAAGGTTGGACTTGATTTTAAATTAATGACTCAATGGACTAGCTTTGTTGCAGTGGAAAAACGTATTGTTAATATTGAAGGCAAATTACAAACTATTGTCCAACCAGTAGAATTACCTGAAGGTGTGGATTATGAAGGAATATTTGCTGAGGAAACATATAAAGAAGAAAGTTTTAAATCTTTAGCTTCCCCAACTGTAAGAAAAGCCAGACTTAAGAAAAAATCGGATATGTTTATACAACCTATAGCAGCATTACCGATCAGTAAATTTGTTAGAGGAGCTGAAGAAGCTGAAAAAACTGAAGTAAATAAAGCTTCTGAAACATCGGTATTACCTGAAGATATTGGCAATACTTTAATTTTTTCTGATGATGAAGATGCAGACAAATCAGATACTGGCATTACTTTTCAGGCTGGCAAAACTAAATTAAGTGCAAGAGTTAAGCATATTTTAAACTCAATTGCTAGACAAGTTTGTCAAGATATGGACAATATCAAAGAAATTGTGATAACTGGTCATACGGATAATAGTTCAAATGATGATTTTAAACAGAAATTATCATTAAAACGAGCTATTGTAGTAGCAGATTATTTGGTTAGTAGGTGTTCTGCTATTACTAAGGATAAACTAATTATTACTGGAAAATCTGATAATCATCCAATTGCTGATAATAATACTGAAATAGGCAGAACCAAAAATCGGCGAGTCAGGATTGAAATTAAGAGATAATATATATTGAAATCGTGTAGGGACAGACCTGCGTGTCTGCCCTTAATGGCTTATTTACCGAGTAAACTGTATCGCATCATCTTGCCAATCCACTCTAATGATATCACCTTGCCTAAATTTTCTAGCTAAAATAGCCTGAGCTAATGGGTTCTCTAAAAGCTGCTGAATAACTCTTTTTAAAGGTCTAGCCCCATAAACTGGGTCAAAACCTACCATGCTGATTTCATCTAAAACCGCATCACTAATAATTAATTCCATATTTTGAGCTTGTAAACGCTGCCGTAAATAAGCAATTTGCAGGTTAGCAATTTGTCGAATATGAGTTTTATCTAATGGATGAAATACCACCACATCATCAACACGATTGATAAATTCTGGGCGAAAATGTTGCCCCACAATTTCCATAACAGCAGTTTTCATAGTAATGTAATCTTCCTTATCCACCAATTCTTGAATCATCTGCGAACCTAGATTAGATGTCATCACAATCACACTATTTCTAAAATCAACCGTGCGACCTTGGCCATCAGTCAATCTACCATCATCCAAAACTTGCAAGAGAATTCCAAATATATCTGGGTGAGCTTTCTCCACTTCATCTAACAAAATGACTGCATAAGGTCGTCTTCTAATCGCCTCAGTCAAATAACCACCTTCTTCATAGCCAACATATCCTGGAGGAGCTCCAATCAAACGTGCTACTGAATGTTTTTCCATAAATTCTGACATGTCGATCCGAATTATAGCTTCATCAGTATCAAATAGAAAATTGGCCAGACTCTTGCATAATTCGGTTTTACCTACTCCAGTTGGGCCTAAAAATAAGAAAGAACCGTTGGGACGTTGTGGATCAGATAGTCCAGCTCGAGAGCGACGAATTGCATTGGCTATAGTTTGTACTGCTTCATCTTGTCCGATAACTCGTTGATGTAAATCTGCTTCCATCCGCAACAATTTATCCCGTTCTCCTTCCAACATTTTAGTAATCGGAATCCCAGTCCATTTTGATACCACTTCGGCAATTTCTTCCTCAGTAACCGAATTGCGTAATAGTTGCAAGTTATGTTCAACTTGAGAAGCGGATAACAATTGTTTTTCTAACGCTGGAATCTGTTCATATTGCAACTTAGCCATTAATTCTAAATTGCTTTCTCTACTCGCAGTTTCCAATTCTAATCTAGCTTGTTCCAATTCTTCTTTAATTTTGCCATCATCCTGTACTGTAGCTTTTTCAGCTCGCCAAATTTCAGTCAAATCAGCTAGTTGTTTTTCTAGTTCATTAATTTCGGTTTGTAATTTAGCTAATCTTTGTTTGGAAGCTTTATCTTTATATTTTTTAACCGCTTCTCGCTCAATTTTAAGCTGAATCAAACGTCGATCTAATTTATCTATCTGCTCTGGTTTGGAATCAATTTCCATCCGAATTCTACTGGCAGCTTCATCAATTAAATCAATTGCTTTATCGGGTAATTGTCGATCAGTTATGTAACGATGAGACAGAATTGCAGCTGATACAATCGCTGGGTCGGTAATATCCACTCCATGATGGACTTCATACCTTTCCTTCAGACCACGTAAAATCGCTATGGTATTCTCAACATTTGGTTCATCGACCAATACCTTCTGAAATCGTCGCTCCAAAGCTGCATCTTTTTCTACATATTTTCGGTATTCATCCAAAGTTGTAGCTCCAACACAGTGCAGTTCACCTCGAGCCAAAGCTGGTTTTAACATATTGCCAGCATCCATAGCTCCTTCTGCCTTGCCAGCTCCAACCATTGTGTGCAGTTCATCAATAAACAGAATAATTTGCCCTTCTTGTTTGGCTAAATCATGCAATACTGCTTTCAAACGTTCCTCAAATTCTCCCCGAAACTTGGCTCCTGCAATCAAAGAACCCATATCCAAAGATAGCAAGAGTTTATTTTTTAATCCTTCTGGGACTTCGCCATTAATAATACGTTGAGCTAAACCTTCCACGATAGCTGTCTTACCAGTTCCAGGTTCACCAATCAATACGGGATTATTCTTAGTCCGACGTTGTAAAACCTGTATTATCCGTCGAATTTCATCATCTCGGCCAATTACTGGATCAAGCTTGCCTTGTCTGGCTCGTTCGGTCAAATTAATAGTATATTTTTCTAATACTTGGCGTTGTTCTTCTGCATTAGGACTATTCACTGTTTTACCATCTCGTAATTGAGTAATTGCTTGTTCTAAGGAGTTTTTATTTGCACCAGTTTTGTTCAATAACTTACCAATCGTACCTTTGTCCTCCAATGCTGCCAATATGAATAATTCACTAGGAATATATTGATCATTGCGTTGTTGAGCCAGTTTATCAGTGATATTTAATAGTCGAATTAAGTTATTAGAAACATGAACTTCACCTTGATGATCACTGATAGTAGCCATCTGATCTAATATTTCTTGCGACCCAGAACGAATCTGTTCAACGTTAGCTCCTGAACGAACTAAAAGATGGGTAATATCAGCTTGATTTAGCATTATTAGTAGGACGTGAACTGGTTCGATAAAACGGTGATCACGGCCAATTGCAAGGCTTTGAGCTTCAGCTAAAGCTTGTTGAAATTTACTGGTTAGTTTTTCATTGTTCATTTGTTTACTTCTAATCGTGTTATAATTTTTATTACATGTAAGGATTCATTGCTAAAGAATCAAGTTAAAAATGAATTAAGTTAGATTTATAGACAGGTAAATTATAAAATGGAAGGTTCGTCATTACTTATTTGGGGGATGGTATTTGGAGCGATTGGCTATGGTTTTTTTTCATATGGAAGAAAACAAAAAGCAACAGTTCCACTAGTCGTTGGTATTACTTTGTTTGTATTCCCATATTTTATATCGAATGTATATATACTTGTAATTGTTGGTATTATTTTGATAGCAATACCATTTTTTGTAAAAATGTAAATGTAATAAATTATTTTTAACTTGCTAAACTTACCTGATTTCAAAGAAGATAAATGGATAATATAGACCGTAGTATAATTAATAATTTACAAGGTAATTTTCCTATTTGTGAGAATCCATATGGGCAAGTGGCAGAGCAGTTAAATATCACTGAAACTGAATTAATTCAACGTATTGGAAAGTTGTTAAAACAAGGAATGTTGAGCCGTTTTGGGCCTATGTATCATGCTGAACGTTTAGGTGGTGGTTTAACATTAGCGGCAATAAAAGTTCCTGTGGATGATTTTGAAAAGGTAACTGAGCAAGTTAATGAATTTCCTGAAGTTGCTCATAATTATGCTCGGGAACATGAATTAAATATGTGGTTTGTACTTGCTACTGAACGACCAGAACAGATTGGTTCTATAATTACTGCAATAGAAGCTAAAACTGGGTTACATGTATACAATATGCCTAAACAAACCGAATATTATATAGGTTTCCAAATTAAAGTCTAGTTCACTGTATTTAAAGATGATTGATAACATAGATCGTAATATTATTAAAGCTACTCAAACTGGCTTGCCGTTGACTCCACGTCCTTATCACACTATTGCTCAACAGTTGAATCTAACTGCTGAAGAAGTGATGGAACGTTTACGCAAGATGTTGGATTATGGAATAATTCGGCGGATTGGTGCTGTGCCTAATCATTATGCGTTAGGTTATCGTTATAATGGTATGACTGTGTGGAATGTTCCTGATGAGCAAATTGATAAATTAGGAAAAATGGTAGGAGAATTAGAATTTGTAAGTCATTGTTATCATCGTCCCAGACATTTGCCGGAATGGCCTTATAATTTATTTGCGATGGTGCATGGTAAAAATCAAGCTCAGGTAAACCAGCAAATTCAACAAATTATGGAGTTATTGGGTGAATATAATCATGGCCATGAAACTTTATATAGTACTCGTATTTTGAAAAAAACTGGGTTAAGGATTTAGTTATTATTTTGGAAAAGAAATTAAATAATACTAGCGTTTTAAAAAATTGTTATTTATACTATTTAAATAGTGGTTATTTTAATATAAATTTATTTATCATTTCATAATTCAGTATAATTATATGAAATATAAATTGCATAAATGCCGTTTCCGAATTTTTCTTGATTAAATAGCAACAAGTCGTGTTTAAATAGTTTCACAATATGATATCCTTGTCAATATGTAAGTCCTAATAATATTAAAATTATGTATTTTACGATTATAACAACGATACAGTATAAGAGGTATTTATGAATAATACTCAACGAAATAAGATTTTTTTGTGTTATGAGCAGAAACATGGTTCAGAATGGATTGATGAATTAGAATTGAACTTGAAATATTTTTTAAAACATAATGGAATTATATCTGATGACATTATTTGGAGTGATAATCGTATTGATATAGGTAGTGATTGGGAAAATAGTATCTTAAAAGCACTTGATGAATCTACTATTGCCATATGTTTCCTTTCAAATTATTTTTTTGCATCTAGTTTTATACAGAAAACTGAATTACCGTATATATTAAAAGGGCATGAAAAAGGTTTAATTGAAATTCATCCTATCTTTATTAGTTTTTGCCATGAACAATTTAAAATTTCTGAACTTAATAGCATTCAAACTCTTAATTCTCCTGAAAAACCTTTAGATAAAGAAAATGATGCTGATAAAAATGAGAAACTTTCAAAAATTGCTAGTAAGATATATAGTGCTTGGGTGAGAAGAACAAGTTTCAACAAAATAATTGACACAATTTCTAATGATAATCTAGTTCCAGATGATTTACAAGACAAATTAGATACAGAGTTAAAAAACACGAACACTCGTCAAAAAGCATTTGAACAAATGTCTTTTTTGAAAGAAAATAATCTTCCTTTATTACTAAAAATATCTATGGAAGCATGTAAATCCACTTTAGATAATGATGATTATAATTTTATTGATAAAAAAAGGTTTTGTAATGATATATTTGTTTTTTTAACTGTTTGGGTTATTAGAAGCCTTGGAAGTAAAAAGTATATATCAAGAATTATATTTGATTCTAATTCAACATTAACAACACAACAATGGAAGCTATATCCTAAACCTTATATAGAGACCTTTAATTTTATTATAGAAAAAAAGTTAGATGAATTACCTTTACTAACAAATGAATCAAAAAAAATAGTGAGTAATTGTCTCCAATCTATCATTGATGAAATATTATAATTAGGTTATAGCCGCAAATTAATAACAAAAAAATCAATGATTTAAAAATATTATTTTTATATAACGAGTCATTGATTTTTTTGTTTTCTATGAATGTTTATTATAATTTTGTAGAAAATAATCTGTCATTTCTTTTACATCTTGTCCTATACCATTTATTATATCCTGATCATTCTTATCTAGTTCGAGTATAAATTTTTCTAACGCTAATACTGCATTATGCACTGTTTTAGTAGGTTTTTCTTTTTCAACTTTTCTAAGAGATTCTAGAATTTTTTTTAAAACACGTGTGAATTCATCCATTATTTTCTCCAAATATTAAAAATTACCATGTATCTGTTCAACTAATTGAACACCAAAAATACTAACCCTACCCATATCCGCAAAAACCACCGAACTAAACAAAAGGTTACAAATAATAATTCCTAATAAAACTAACTTTTTCATGATCGCTCCTTAATCCTCTCCACAAACCAAACTAAATCCGAATCCTGACTAATTGCTGGCAACTCATTAGTCGGCTCAAAATCAAAATTAGTAAAATTCTTATTCACCTTCTGCATCGTGTCCCAAAACAACATACAACTCTCAAAATTCTGCAAAATAGAAGCAGCCACCAAACCATTCCGAGCCGCAACCCAATTCCAAGCATCTTCCTTGACAATCAGCTTCACAATCTGCAAATAATCCATATCCACAAGACAACGCCGAATTTCCTTACTAGTCAATCTCTCTTTTCGATCACACAAATTAAAATTTGTAGAAACAACACACTGCTGAATTTTATATTGCTGAACAATAAAACCATTATGATGGCTTAAAATATCCAAAGCTCTTTGATACCAAACCAAAGCTAAATCAGACATTTCCAACTTATTATGATTCCGTAAATAAAAAGCCCGATCATAAAAAATATGTCCCAACAACCAACATATCCGACAAGCCACTAATTCACACGAATCAATCGACTTATGATTTTTCAACAAAGCTTCCAAAACATCCAAATGCTCCGCAAATTCCTTCTCAGAATATTGCTCTCTCCAATACTCATACTTCTTAAACAACTGTTCCATATAAGCTGGAAAAGGAGAATTAACTATTTTTTCATGCAACTGCTTGATGCGTCTATTAGAATTTTCATTACCGGTATAGCCAGGTACTCGAAAAATCCGATTAACAGTACTTACCGCTAATCTGGCCTCCATACCAATTTTTTCCTGAGACCAACCAGTTGATTTTTTTATTTCATAAGCACATTCAAATAGAGAACTTATTTTTAGATTTTCCATACACAGATAATTTTGTATGTTTTACACAGAATAAACAGATTATTAAAGTCAATCAAGACTAGTTAATTGTTCAAAAGATTGTAGAAATGAACTGAATTAGAAAAGCCACCCAGCTCAAAACCTAAATGCAATTTAATTCTTTGTAATATCAATGTATTACAATACATATTTTTTAGTTTCAAAACTGTCCTAACTATTGTATCGGAAAGATAATAAGTTATCTCAATAATACTAGTGGCAAAATATTGACTAATAGCGATAGCAATAAGGATTAGTATCGTATCAATCATTTACCCACTTAGTTTTTTTCCTGCAATAACGTTGTTTCAGCTTCTTTCATATATGGTACAGAGTTGTACGCATAGATACTAAGATTTAAAAATACAACCAATGGAGATGAATAAAAAAACTGCCTTACGGTTGCTACACCCAACGAAACATAGCTGATTTTTAATCGATGTTCGATTTGTTTATCATCTTTGTCATGAATAACCGATTTTTGTTCAGAATTATTTTCTTTTGGAATAGAATGTTGATTGATAATTACTGGCTTATTACGAATAAAATTCCGGCTTCAATTAACATATTTGTTCAATTTTTATTTTGCTGGTTTTTCAGCAGTTATCAAAGCTAGCTGAGTTGGTAACGGAATTTGTTTTATATTTATAAATCCCGTATCTTTAAGCCAAGATGCGACTTCATCTTCAGAGCGATCACCAGCATTGGGAGCGAATCCTAATAGTATAGTAAGTAGGAAGACAAAATTATATTACCAAAAATTAAGTAAAATTAATATTATAATTTTTTCCAATATTAGCTAGTATATTATACAAAGAATCTCTCA
>JASFYV010000077.1:0-15346 GCA_045046925.1 Candidatus Marithrix sp.
ATCTACTGATATTCTGTTTACTATATCAGTATCTTTTAATGCTATATTTTCACCACTCTCATCTGCTAATAGTAGAATTTGAGCATGAATCAACTTCAGGAAGTTTATAATTATTAGATATTTTTCCTAAGGTATATAAGGATACAGAATGAATTGTATAAATCGTGTATCTAATGTGACTCGAAAGATGTAATTCATAAACTCATTACATCCTACATGAAGTATATATTCTAGTAGCCAACCCCTCGTTCTCCTCTTAACTTAGGATGGGGAAGGGAAATGCTTGTGGTAGGTTTCACTCAACCATATATGATTATATGGCTTTCGTTATTTAGGAAATATGTCTATTTATTAACCGTCAATCGCAAAGCATTAATTACCACTAACAAAGAACTTAAAGACATGCCAATCGCTGCCATCCAAGGAGCTATCAAACCAACTGCTGCGGCTGGCAAAGCTAATAAATTATAACCAATTGCCCAAATTACATTTTGCCGAATAATTTGTAGTGTTCTATGAGCAGTATTTATCCCAACTAACAAATTAGGCAAATGTTCAGTCAATAAAATCATATCAGCACTAGTACGAGCTATTTGAGTACCATTTCCCATTGCAATTGAAACTTGAGCTTGAGCTAATACTGGAGCATCGTTCACTCCATCACCTATCATTGCAACTATTTCACCTTGTGCCTGTAAATCTTTAACCATGCGTAATTTATCTGCTGGAGTTAAACTTGCTCCGGTCTCTTTTATTCCAACTTCAGTTGCAACTCTTTGAACCGCAGCAGCATTGTCACCACTTAATAAACTAACTGATTTACCTTGTTTTATTAAAGCTTGAATTAATTCTTTAGCTCCAGTTCTAATTGCATCATTTAACATAAAAACTGCCATTAATTTTGGAGTTTTAATATTAGAATTATTTGATCTTATTTTAGCTAATAAAACCAATGTATTACCATTTTTTTGGAGAGAATTTAATAATTGCAAACCAATACTTAAACCAGTCATTTCCATAATAAAATTAGGTGATCCAATAAAATAATTCTCACCAGCAATTAAGCCTTGCATACCTGCTCCTGGATGATTAGTTACGTTATTAGCTTCCATAAAATGACCAGTTTTAGATTTAAAAGCTTGAGCTATCGGATGTTCAGAATTACGTTCTAAAGCAATTGCATATTGTAAACATTCAGTTTGCTTAAAATCTGTAAAAGTATGAGTTTTCAATAAATGTAAACGACCTTTGGTTAAAGTTCCAGTTTTATCAAATACAAAATGAGTAGCATGAGCCAAACTTTCCAGTGCATGTCCTCTACTTATCAATAGCCCAACTTGAGTTAGATTGCTAGTAGCAGCAGTAATTGCGGTTGGAGTAGCTAATGATAAGGCACATGGACAGGTTACGACTAAAACAGCGATGGTTGTGGTTAGCCAGACTTCTGGGTCAACATTCCACCAGTATATCGCAACTCCTATAGATAATAACAATACGCCAAATACAAACCAGGAAGCGACTCGATCAGCTAATTGGGTTATAGTTGGTTTTTCTGTTTGGGCTCTTTCTAATAGGCGAAGAATGTAGGATAATACAGTATCAGTACCAATTTTATTCACTTGCATTTGCAATGGGCTGTCAATATTTATGGTACCAGCAATCAATTTTTGCCCAATATTCTTACTAATCGGATTGCTTTCACCAGTTAATAAAGATTCATCAACTTTAGATTTTCCAGTTAAAACAATGCCATCAGCAGGAATATTTTCTCCAGGTCGAATCAGTAATCTATCCTCAATTTCTAAATCTGCCACTAACACTAGTTCTTCTTCAATACCATTTTTCAGTAAACGAGTTGCCATAGTCGGTACTAAATGAACCAAATTATCAGCTGCTCTAGCCCCACGTTGTCTAGCTTGTAGCTCGAAATATCTACCAGTCAATAGAAAGAATACAAACATTGTGATGGAATCAAAATATACATGACCACCATAAAAAATTGCGTGAATACTACCTAAAAAAGCCAAACTGAGAGCTAGTGCAATCGGTACATCCATACCTACTTGACCATGAGTTATATCTCGCCAAGCTGTCCTAAAAAATGGTTCTGCACAGTAAAATATAATTGGTATCGTCAGAATTAAATTTAGCCAATGAAATAAGCTTTTAAACTCAGTTTCCATACCGTACCAATCACCAGCATATAGTGCAATGGAAAACATCATCACTTGCATTCCCAACACTCCAGCAATTCCAATTCGCCGCAGTTGCTGTTTACGTTCCCGTTCTAAGACTTCCTGTTGACGAGCTGGATCATAAGGGTGGGCAATATAGCCTATGTCAGTAACTGCTTGTAAAATCTGACTTAATTTAAGTACTGAATCATCCCATCTTATTCTGGCTCGATGAGTGGAATAGTTAATCTGTACATCAATAATTCCGGTTAAAGTTCGCAGGTGTTTTTCATTTAACCAAATACAAGCTGCACAAGTTATACCTTCTAAAATTAAGGCTGCTTCTTTGATATGTTCTCCTTCAATTCGTACAAATTTCTTTTGAATCGCCGGATTGTCGTATACAGTATATTGTTGTAAAACTTCAGGAATAGGTTCGTTAACTGTAGTACGATATTTATAAAAATCTTGTAAATCAGCATCAACAATAGCTTGAGCAACTGCTTGACAACCCATGCAACACATCAGCTGTGGTTTATCTTCAATTATGACTGATAGCTCAATATTATTTGGAATTGGTAAACCGCAATGGTAACATTTTGACATATTAAACAGCTATTTGGGCTTTAATGTGAGGATGTGCCTGATAATCAGCAATAATAAAATCGGCAAATTCATAGGAGAAAATATCAGTTGGCTTACTTTGCATGGTTAATTTAGGTAATTGATATGGAGTTCTAGTTAATTGCAATTGAGCTTGTTCTAGGTGATTATTATACAGATGAACATCGCCACCAGTCCAAATAAATTCCCCAAGTTGCAAATTACATTGTTGAGCGATCATCATAGTCAATAATGCGTAACTAGCTATATTATAAGGAACTCCAAGAAATACATCACACGATCTTTGATATAATTGACAAGACAATTGATTATTGGCTACATAAAATTGAAATAATAAATGACAGGGCGGCAACGCCATTTTATCTAACTCAGCAACATTCCAAGCAGACACAATAATTCGTCGTGAATCTTGATTATTTTTAAGTTGTTCAATAACTTCACTGATTTGATCTATTTCACCATTTGGAGTTGGCCAACTTCGCCATTGCTTGCCATATATTGATCCTAAATCACCATTTTCATCAGCCCATTCATTCCAAATTCGCACTCCATTATCAGTTAGATATTTTATATTAGTATCACCATTTAAAAACCATAATAGCTCATGAGCTATGGATTTAAAATGTAATTTTTTCGTAGTTAATAATGGAAAGCCAGCTTCCAAATCAAACCGCAATTGTCGCCCAAATACAGACAAAGTTCCTATTCCAGTTCGATCATGTTTCTGACTACCATTAGTTAAAACGTCTTGAATTAACTGTAAATATTGTTGCATATTTGGATTCGTTATCTATAAATTATGGTGGGATTTTTTAATTCTTAGTTCTTAATGCTTAATTAAATTCAAAAGATATAATATTCGCCAATGGTTGTTTCGGGAATGGAGCAAAGCGAATTTCCCGAAACTTACAGGACAAAAATTCGTAGGCTGGGTAGAGTGATAACGAAGCATTTTAATAAATTATATTAAGATGTTTCTGGGTTTCACTTCGTTCTATCCAGCCTACATTAAATAGAAATTAATGATTTATATTTTTTATCCTATATTGTTAAGAGTTTCGGGAAATCCGCTTCGCTCCATTCCCGAAACAACTATCAACAACTATCAATTAAGAATTATTAAAGCTAGTTATTAAATGGTGCTGTTCTATGTCTTGGAATAAACTTAAAACTACTATCAATATCTTTGGCGTTACAACTTTTCATGTTAGCTTCTACAAAACCACCTGGTAATATCACTAAAAAACCATCCACATCCATATCTGGTGAATCAATTCTAATTTGACCATCAATACCCAGCCTAGATGATGCGCTGATTAAGCTGTCTGGAGAGGCTATAAATTGGTTGGAACTGATATTAATATTGCCACCATGCCCAGAATCAGCTTGAGCTTTAATTTTGCCACCATCCATAACTATAAAAATAGGATTAGTTATATTAATATCCCCACCTTTTCCAGCCCCAATACCAACACTGGTAGTAATCTGTCCATCTTGTAAAAATAGTAATTTTGCAGTTGTTAAATCAATATTACCACCAGCAGCATTAGTGGATGAAGTTGTGATATTTCCACCATTTAACAAATTAATTGTGTTGGCTTTAATATCTAAAGTACCAGCATTGCCAATTCCCAAGCTATTAGCAGAAATAGTTGCTTCATCAGAGAGAGTTAATTTATCAGTTTGAATTTCTATATTGCCACCTGGAGCTGAAACTAAAGTATTGGTCAGTAAACCACTAGTAGAAAAAGCACTTTTTCCAGTTATAACAATCTCTTTATTAGCATTAATTTTTAGCTTGCCACCAGCTCCAAATCCTAAAAATACTTGTCCACCAATAACACCACCGCTACTATCGCTAATAACTCCTCCATTATCTAACTGTAAACTATCCACATATATTGTTATATTCCCTGCATTACCAAGACCGCCAGTGGCAGCACCAATAGAAGCATTATTATCTAAAATTAATTCTTTGGCAGATAAATTTATATTACCAGCATCACCAGAGCCAAAAGTTATTGAGGCAATAGCACTTTGGACATTTTCAAACATATCTGTTGAGGTGATCACCAAGCCAATCCGAAACCCAGTTAGATAAATTTTGTTTTTTACATTTAAAGTGATATTTCCACCTTGACCTGAAGACTTACTCATAGTATTAGTAGAAATCAAACCACCATTAATCAAATCGATAGAGTCAGCATTAACTAAAAATTCGCCTGCATTACCACTACTATGACTATTTAACGAAATTGCAGATCCATCTATGGTTAATTGACCAGTGTTAATTATAAGTTTACCGCCATTGCCCTTGTCTAATGAACCTGTCCCAATATTACTATTAAATTCTGCAAGTTCTGGGTCAAAAAAAATTCGTTTATCAATAATTGCTAATGATTCTGTTGCTGTAATATTTAATTCCCCACCGTTTCCATTACCAAAACTATCACTAACTATTTGACCACCATCAGTTATCACCATATTTACAGTATTAATATTAATATTTCCGGCATCACCATCAGCAAGTGTATCAGTTTGAACGTAAATTTTATCAATATTTAAAATTGGTGTATTAATAGTTAAGTCACCAGCATTTCCCGAACCAAAAGTTTTCGTTGATATAGCAGATTTACCACTATTGCCACTGATATTAACTTTTTTATTCATTTTAATATTAATCAATTGACCATTTTGTTCAGCCAAAGTGTTCGCCTGCAATACAGAATCATTCATGATGAATTGTTCGCCACGAATAAAAATACTGCCACTACCAGCACCACTGACATCAAATAAGCTATTAGTAGTAGTAATTTTACCTCCTGTCATATTTAATTCAATACCAGTTTTATTAAGGATAACTTCACCTTTAGAGACCACACTAGCTAAGTTTATTCTACCTCCCTGAGCAGATAACCAAGAACTTGCAGTGATCGCCATTTTGTCATCTTGAATAATTTCTGATTGACCAGTTAATTCTAAATTTCCACCAATCAACGATAATGTTTTACCATAAGGTACAACAAGCTGGCTATCTTGGGTAGTAATAGATTGTGGTTCAGTTAAAAATCCAAAGGCTTCGATTGGAGCAATACTCAATGAACTATCTTTGGCTAAATCAACTTGAAATTTTTTGTCACCTAATCTTAAGTAATTAGCAGTACTGGCATGAAAGCTTCCTTGTATATCTAATTTAGCGTTAGAACCAAATATAATTCCATGTGGATTTAGGAAGTAAAAATTAGCATTAGGAATTGTGGAACGAATTAAACCATCAATATTGGAAGGATTATCACCAGTTACCCGACTGATAACATTATTTATCTCATTAGAACCTGAGAAAATAGCGGATTCATGACTTTGTAAATTAAAATCTTGAAAACTATGAAAAAGATTGTTACCATGTAATTGACCTAATTCAGAAGTGATTTGGAAATCAGGCCCAGGTAAATTTATTGATTGACCAAGAGAGCCATCAGTAATTATTTCTGCTGTTACTGAACAATGGAATAATATTATACTCAATACCAAATTTACTTTACACCAGCCTGTTAATCTTGAGTTTTTATCTATCTGGAGTTTTGCATAACTATTTAAATTTATTAGCTTTAACATTTGATTTCTCCTATCGTATACTTTGAGTACGAATTAAAACTTGAATAAGTTAATTGCTAAAGTTACACAGACTGCATATAGATTCCATGTTAGGATGATGAGTTCACGAATTACATCAACTCAATTTACCGAATGCAACTTGTTCTGCATCTCACATATATATTTCAACTAACTCTGCGTAACTTCAATTAATTATAGCATTTTCCGATTTAGCAAAGTCCAACCACCCTAGTTTGGGATGAGATTGGGGAGGTATGCAAACGGGAAATATGTTTAATATCAATTATTCATAAGTGAAGTATTTGAAGATAAATTACAACATTAAATTTAGACCAAGCAGAACTTGGTAGTTATTTTATATTATAGTCATGCAACTTCAGTTAATAATCCAGATATTTTGTTTGATAGAATAGACTTGACTAGTAAAGTGCTTTCTAAGTATAATAACAAATTGTATAACTTTCATATTAAAACATACACGAATTGGAAAATATTTATGAATATCAATCGACAACTTGGTTCTGGATCATCATTTTTATTATTGGCTATAATAGTAGTTTTTTCATTAGTATTTTTCTTCAAATTATTTCCAATCTATATGGAAAATTGGAGTGTCTCTAGTGCGTTAGAAAAAGTTGCAGAAGAACAAAATGTGACTCAGAAAATGGATAGAGACATATATCAACTATTTCTTAGTTTTTTAAGCAAAAAAGATATTAAATTATTTAATAGAGAGAACGTCAAGCAGTTTGTAAATATTGAAAGGACAGGGCAAAGTATTGTAATAACAGTTGAATACGAACAAACTAAACCATTGATGGGTAATGTTTCATTTTTAGTTCAATTTAAAAATACCGTAGAGATACCTTGAGTTATTCCCATCTATACCAAGCTTTGGCTTATAATTTTAAAGATGAACAAACCTTGGTAACTGCCTTAACTCATCGTAGTGTTGCTGGTTTAAACAATGAACGCTTAGAATTTTTAGGTGATGCTTTGCTAAGCTGTATTATGGCAAAAACATTGTTTGAACAGTTTCCGAATGCAAATGAAGGTGAACTCACCCGTTTACGAGCAAATTTAGTTAAACGAGATGCTTTAGTTAAAATTGCTCATCAAATTGATTTAGGAAAATATTTGCTGCTTGGTACTGGTGAGTTAAAAACTGGCGGTGAGCAGCGAGCTTCGATTTTATCAGATGCAGTTGAAGCAGTGATAGGAGCTATTTATTTAGATAGTGATATTAATACTTGTCAAGCAATAGTAATAAAATTGTGGAAAAAATTATTAAAAAATTTACCTCAACAAATTAAAGACCCTAAAACTCGCTTACAAGAATATTTACAATCTCAACAAAAATCTTTGCCTGATTATAAAGTATTAAATATCAAGGGTAGTCCTCATGCTCAAATATTTGAAGTTAAATGTATAATATCTGGGTTAAAAAAACCTACCTATGGTAATGGTGAAACTCGGCGTAGAGCTGAACAATCTGCGGCTGCAAAAGCCTTGAGTGTATTAAATGTTAAATGAAGGACGTTGTGGTTATGTAGCCATTATTGGCCGACCAAATGTTGGTAAATCGACTCTGCTTAATTATTTACTTGGTCAAAAAATTAGTATAACTTCTCGTAAACCTCAAACTACTCGTCATAGTTTACTTGGTATTAAAACCAAAAATAATAATCAAATAATATATATAGATACTCCAGGATTGCATCAACGCATGCATAATGCGATGAATCGTTATTTAAATCGAGCTGCTATAAATAGCATAGAAGGAGTTAATGTTATTGTCTGGTTAGTTGAAGCATTACAATGGACTAATGAAGATAGTTATGTATTAAAAGCTTTAGCAAAAACTCCAGTTCCAGTAATTTTAGCTGTTAATAAAATTGATAAAATTTCTAACAGAAATACTTTATTACCATATATACAAGAAGTTACTGTCAAGCATAATTTTACTGAAATTTTTCCTATTTCGGCATTGAAAGACCAGAATTTAGAACAGCTTGAAACTAAGATAGTTAATTTATTACCAAATGGTATCCCATTATTTCCAGAAGAACAAATTACCGACCGTTCAGAGAAATTTATATTTTCTGAAATAGTGCGTGAGAAATTAATACGTCGTTTAGGAGATGAATTACCTTATCGTCTCACAGTCCAAATAGAACAGTTTAAAAACTTGCCTAAAATAACTAATATTAATGCGTTAATTTGGGTAGAAACCAATGGCCAAAAGGGAATTGTGATTGGAAAAAAAGGCCAGATTTTAAAATCAGTTGGTAAAGAAGCTCGTGAAGACATGGAAGTATGGCTTAATAACAAGGTCTTTTTGCAGTTATGGGTTAAGGTAAAACAAGGCTGGTGTGATGACGAAAGAGCTTTACAACAGTTGGGTTATTCTTCTGAGCGTTAATTATATGCAAATCCTAGCTCTGTAACTAAAAATTATCATATCATTCTTGCTCAAACCAATATAGACATCTTTCCTAAGATAGGCTATGTATGATTGTATTAACGACGTGAAATTGACCAAAATGAACTACAATTAATTACGGATTTTATGTAGAATGTAATGAGTTTACGAATTACATCTTTCGAGTCACATTTAGATACACGATTGATGCAATTCATACTGCATCCTACATATGCCTTTATTTAGGATTATAACTATTAATCTAGTGATAGAGCTATCGGATGTTTTCATACTCTCTGATACGCATGTAATATCCCATCAACATTTTTAATTTCGATATATCCTACCAATAATCCCAATAAAACATTTAATTTTAGTAAGTTAAATTGTAAATAAATATAAGTTTTAAAAATTGTTTAAATTATTAATATTGCTTGAAAGATATATGTTCGTGAACTAATATAGTATTAACCGTTCTAAAACTTTTAGTTGTTAAAAAATTTTAATATAACAAGGAATATAATTATGAAGTATTTGTATTTACTAATTTTAGTGTTAATTAATACTAATCTATATGCAGAAATTACACTAGACAATACTCTCAATAATGGTATTTTAAATGGGCCTGACTATGCGATTGGAGCAGAATTGGGGCAACAACATGGGAATAATTTGTTTCATAGTTTTGTTCAATTTAATTTAAACTCCAATGAAAGTGCTACCTTTTCTGGCCCTGATAATATTAATAACATTATTAGTAGAGTAACTGGCGGATCAATTTCCAATATTGATGGCACATTAACCAATAACATTCCAAATTCTAATTTTTATTTAATTAATCCAGCCGGTCTAATATTTGGTCCAAATGCAGTGTTAGATATGCAAGGTTCTTTTCACGCTAGTAGTGCTGATACTTTATATCTGCAAGATGGTGGACAATTTAATGCTAGCAATCCACAAAATAGTAATTTAACTGTTGCTCCAGTAGCAGATTTTGGATTTTTAACTGATTCGCCAGCTGCATTATCGATTGAAAATAATAGAAAAATTGCTACTCCAATCGGTAAAACTTTTTCACTTATTGGTGGAGATATCGATATCTATAAAAGTGGAATCACAGCCGCATCCGGAAAAATCAATATTGTGAGTGTCGCTGGTAAGGATAAAATTTCTGCATTATCACCAACATCTAAGCAAGCTGGTAATATAACAATAGACAATTCACTAATTACTGTAAGTGGTGGTAGCAGTTCTGGAGGTATTTTTATTCAGGCTGGAAAATTATTAATCGAAAATGAGAGCATAATAGCTGCCAATACTAGAGATGCTAATAATGCTGGTAATATTAATATAAAGGCAGATGAATTGCTATTAACTGAAGCTAGTAGGTTGATGAGTTCTACTACTGCTTCTGGTAATGGTGGCAATATTATTCTTAAAATTAAAGGTATTACCGAATTTTCCGGTGATAAACTTAATGCTAATGGCTCTCTTTCAGCTTCTGGAATTAATGTTTCGGCAAGAAGTAGTGGCAATGCTGGTAAGGTTAATATAGAAACTAATAGTTTAAAATTAGCTGATGGTGCTTCTATTAATGCAACTGTATACAGTTCTGGTCAAGGTGGTAATATTTATATTAAAGCCACTGAAAATATTAACTTTTCTGGTATTGGTAGCCTAAAACAAGGTAGTTCCATTGCAGCAAATACTAGGGGTAAAGCAAACAATGCTGGTACTGGTGGTGAAATTACAATGGAAGCCAAAAATATTTGGCTTGATGATGGTGCATTAATAGGTTCTAACGCTATTGGAGCTGGTCAAGGTGGGAAAATTGCCATGAAAGCTGATAATATTACTTTGATTGGTAATGATAATCGGGGAGTTAATAGTGGAATTTCAAGTATAGCCTATAGTTCTGGTAATGGCGGCACGATCACATTGACAGTCAAACAATTAAATATTTTAAATGGTACTAATATAAATGCCTTGAGTGGTGGAACAGGCCAAGGTGGTAATATTAATATTCAGGCTGATAATTTAAAACTAGAAGGTGTCAATACCGCAAAAAATGGTGGTCGTATAATAGCTAATGCTCAAAGTAATAGCATAAATGCTGGTAATGGTGGCACAATTAAAATATCAGCTAAAAATCTCCAATTATTAGATGGAGCTCAGATAGGTACTACTACTTTTGGACCTGGTCAAGGTGGAATTATTACAGTTGATGTAGAAACTGCTAATTTTTCCGGTAAAGATCAAAGTGAAAATTCTTATCGTAGTGGTATTTTTACTGAATCTGCAACTGAGAAAAGTGGCAATGCTGGAACTATTATATTAAAAGCAAATAGCTTAAATTTAGATACTGAAGCTTTGATAGCTGCTCAAACTTTTGGAACAGGAGCTGGTGGCAATATAACCATTCAGGCAGGAACTCTACGTTTAAGTAATAACAGCCTTATCAGTGCTCGTAGTGAAGGTTCTGGTAATGCCGGTCAAATTCAATTAACAATTGGTAATAAATTATATCTAACTGATAGTATTATTGAAACTTCAGCTCTTCAGGCTGATGGTGGTAATATGTCTATAAATTCACTGGGTTATGTTTATCTATCCAATAGTCAAATTTCTACTAGTGTGAACGAAAACTTTGGAAATGGCGGTAATATTACTTTACAACCAGAGTTTGTGGTATTAAATCAAGGGAAAATTTTTGCCAGAGCAAAGAAGGGAGCAGGAGGTAACATTAATATTTTAACTAATGGAATTTATAATTTTAACATGGTTGCAATTTCTGAGGTTATTAGTGCGTCTTCAGAATTTGGATTAGATGGCATAGTAGCTATTGATACTCCTGATGAAAATTCGGCTGAAAGTTTATACATAATGTCAGATAATTTTTCTGATGCAAGTGGACTACTTAACACACCTTGCGGCCACCGTATTGCCGCTAATTTAAGCAGTTTCACAGTTAAAGTTAGCGAAGGAAGCCCATCATCATTTGCTGATTATTTACCGAGTGGCCCATTATTGGCTGAACAATTAGATATGAAGGCTCAACTTTCTCTAAATTGGACACCACCAACCAATATATATAAAGTTAAAACTTCCTGCTCTTTATCTGGAAAACAGTTAATGATTTAATTGAAGGTATAGCAATTATTAATTCTATAATTTTTAATTAAATTCAACAATCAATTATCTTGTCAGGATAACTCTTACTGAAAAACGCTAAAATCACAAAATTCGGATTTAGTTATGTTTAAGGGGGTAAACTCCCTAGGGCGATAAAATCTCTATCATCCACGATTAAAGCATTCGAGGACAGGCTCTTGGTTAAAAATTGAATCAAAATATTTCTAGCACCATGTATATCTCGGTTCACTCTCTTACCTTGGAAAAGAATTGATGCTTTCCCACCCAAGTTTTTGAGAATTGAACCATCCCACATAGTTTTAGAAGTATATGATTCATTAACATCTACCACTGTTTTACGCCTCAGAAATCGTTTCCAAACCTCATCACTCTTTTGGGCAAGTTGCTTGGTTTCAAAGGTAATCACATCATGTGTTAGTAACCAAATCATTAGCCACACGCCTGTGCAAATCTGCCACTAAGTTTTGATGTTTAGTTCTTACCTTATGAATTCTCCGATTAAGATTTTTTAATCTATCTTTAACCTATTAAATTATGATTCTGACATTTTGAACAAGATTAAATAGATCATAAATAGGATTTTAAAATCTACAGAATTAAAAATCATCTTATCAAATGAATTTATTCTGAGATTTATAAAATCTTTTATTTATCTGCGTAACTTTAGTTAATAATCAATACTCTTCTGCATTAAAAATATCGGTAATTGGTAAACGTATATTCATCTGCTCATCAATGACATCACCAGTATTAAATAAACGGGCACTTTCTGGAGAGGTATACACAACTACTGAACCTCCGATTGGAACTACTAGCCAACAAGATTTTACTACTGCTCCAAAATAAATGGTAAATTGGTCTAATATTTCTTCTAAAGTTTGAGTATGGGATAGCACTTCTATAGCTACTGCAGGCATTTCAATCATTTCCATTGGCTCTGGCAAGGATAAATTAACATCCCGTTTTGGATAAAGACTTATATCTGGGGTATAATTTTTATTATCTAAATTTAGAGTTAAGTCAGTGAAAACTGAAAAATTTTCTAGCTTTAATAATGCTCCAATTAATTTAGCTTTAGCATAGGCATTATTGTAATAAGGTAACATTAAACATCTCCATAATTTTTAGCATTTATAAACATAGCATCACCATAACTGAAAAAACGATATTGTTGTTCCACAGCATGTTGATAAGCATCTAAAGTTGTTGTATGACTTGCAAAAGCACATACTAACATTAATAAGGTGGATTCTGGTAAATGAAAATTGGTCAATAAGGCATCAACACTGATAAATTTATAGCCAGGAGTAATAAATATACAAGTTTCACCAGTATATGGTTGAATAATTCCTGAAGCTGAAGCAGCCTCTAATGCTCTTACACTAGTAGTTCCCACTGCAATAACTCGCCCACCATTAGCACGAGTCTGTTTAACTAAATCACAAACTTGAGAGGAAACTTCTAAATATTCCGAATGCATATTATGTTCTTTAATATCATTAACTCGCATTGGAGTAAATGTTCCAGCTCCAACATGTAAAGTTATAAATGCTGTTTTCACTCCCATTGTCTTAATAGTAGCTAACATAGTTTTATCAAAATGCAAACCAGCAGTCGGTGCGGCTATAGCTCCAGGTTGTTGAGCATATACGGTTTGATAACGTTCATTATCAAATTTGGTATCAGCACGTTTAATATATGGTGGTAAAGGAATATGCCCAATTTTTTCTAAAATATCATATATTGAGTTAGAATTATTAAACTGTAATTCAAAAAAATTATCTATTCGTTTTAAAACTGTTATTTCAATATTATGATCTAAATATAGTTTAGTATTTGGTTTAGGAGATTTACTAGCTTTTATTTGGGCTATCGCTTTTGTCTCAGATAATATTCTCTCAATTAGAATTTCTATTTTGCCGCCAGAGGCTTTATGGCCATATAAACGAGCTGGAATAACCCGAGTGTTGTTAAATACTAAAAGGTCTTTTGGGGATAACAAACTAGGAAAATTGGTAAATTGTAAATCTTGCAATTGGTTTACATATAAAAGACGACTAGCAGTACGAGATTCAGTAGGATGCTGGGCAATTAAATATTCAGGTAAATAAAATGAAAAATCAGTACGTTGCATTGTTTATTAAAATAATAGATTCTTAGATAGAAAAAAAAAATGACTAAATCACTTTACAAATATTATATAAATTCATTATAATGGTTGGGATTTATAGATTTAAAAACTGTGTAATAAATTTAATCTAGAAATATTAGATAATGACCTCAAACACAGTTTCAATTCTTCAAATTGCCGAGGTGGCGAAATTGGTAGACGCGCTAGACTCAAAATCTAGTGATGGTAACATCGTGTCGGTTCGAGTCCGACTCTCGGTACCAATTGTTATAATCATTCCTATTATAACGGATTTCTCATTATGTTTATAGAATATACCTTTACCATGGACGACGGCAAAGGTCTAAATTATAGAATAGAATTTGAGAGATCACGAGAACATGTTTTAGAACAATCTTCCTATCCTAAATGGACTAAACTAGACTTTCATCAATGTCCTCATTGTCCTTTAAAACTTGATGAATACTCACATTGCCCTATAGCCATTGATGCCCAAGAAATATTAATGGGGTTTACCGAAATTCTATCTTGTAAAGAAGCTGATATTCGAGTTTTAACTCCAGAACGAGAATATTTTAAACATACTGATACTCAAACCGGTTTACGAGCTTTAATTGGTTTTGTAATGGCTACTAGTACTTGTCCAATCATGTTTCCATTCCGAGGCATGGCATATTATCATTTACCATTTGCTTCACTTGATGAAACCGTATATCGGGTAGCATCTTCCTATTTATTACATCAATATTATGTGCATAAAAAAACTGGTGAATTTGATATGGAATTTGCTGGTTTAAAAGAACGTTTTAAAGAGATGCAAACTTTGAATCGTCATTTTTTAGAACGTATCAGAGCTGCTTGTGAAGCTGATTCTAACCTAAATGTATTGGCTACTTTATTTACAATTTCCTCAATGTTATCACTTTCATTAGAAAGACATTTAGGAGAAATTGAACATTTGTTTATCTAGTAGTATTCCACCAAAAAAACTCTTACCCATATATCATATGATATTTTAAAAATATCCACCTATCATACCCAGTCATTTTAACACAATATCTAAAGAAAATCTCTATATAAAAACTACTATAATATTTTATTAAAATTATTGGAAAATAAGTGAAATTTTGTAACTACCTACCATAAAAAGGTAACTAGATATGATAACTAAAAAGAGATAGAAGTAGGAGAAAATAAATTTCGCAAAGAAGTAAAAACATTATGAAA
>JASFYV010000078.1:0-4050 GCA_045046925.1 Candidatus Marithrix sp.
ACGCCCAGCTCCTTTCGAATACGTTGTTCTTCTTTAGAGATATCCGTTTTTAAATCTTGTTTACCTCGTGTAATTGTACGATCATCACATAGTAAAACTACCACCATATCCTAATTTTTCTGCTTCAGTAGCAGCATAACGACGACGGTTCTGATAAACTTTTATTATAAAAATGACTGCTCTTCGATTTTTGGGGAGTAGGCTAATATTTTCATAGAATAGGTATATATTATTTACTATTAAGTCATCTAATGGCTTTCGGGTTTTATTAAATCCTAATTGCTAAAATTACCTCTCCCAAGTTCCAGATTTACCGCCAGATTTTTTTTGTAATCTAACTTGTTCTATTGTCATTCCACGATCTACTGCTTTACACATATCATAAATAGTTAATAAAGCTACTTGTACAGCATTCAAAGCTTCCATTTCTACCCCAGTTTGACCAGCAGTTTTCACTATTGTTTGACAATGAACTGCGTTTTGCCGAGGTTGTAAATCTACGGTGATATGAGTCAACATTAATGGATGACAAAGCGGAATCAATTCGCTAGTTTTTTTAGCTGCCAGAATTCCAGCAATTCTAGCAATTCCTAATACATCGCCTTTCTTATGTTCACCAGCTATAATCAAATCTAATGTCTGAGCTTGCATACTTATAAAACCTTCAGCTATTGCAACTCTTTCAGTATTAGCTTTCTGACCCACATCCACCATGTGGGCTTCACCAGCTTGATTAAAATGGGTTAGTTGGCTCATGGATTTATTGGACGTATCCTAACTACCTTTGGTGCTGGCCCAAATGGATGCTCTTTAATGATAGTATGGTCACGTTCTGCACCAGTAGAAACTATATCTATTGGAATTTCTAATAATTCTTCAATTTTGGCTAAATAATTGCGAGCATTAGTTGGTAAATCACCATAGTTGCGTATTCCAGCAGTAGATTGTTCCCAACCTGGCATATCTAAATAAATTGGTTTACAACGAGCAAAAGCTTCTGCTCCTGTAGGCGGAGTTTCTAATTTTTTACCCTCATAATCATAACTCACACAAATCCGCACAGTTTCTAAACCATCCATGACATCTAATTTAGTTATACATATACCAGTTATACTATTAGTTATTACAGAACGTCGTAATGCAACTATATCTAACCAACCACAACGTCTAGCTCTACCAGTAGTAGCTCCAAATTCATGACCTTGGTCGGATAAATGTTTGCCAACATCATCAAATAGTTCAGAAGGAAATGGTCCAGAACCAACTCTGGTCATATAAGCTTTGGTGATACCTAAAATATAATCCAAATCACGTGGTCCAACTCCACTTCCAGTTGCAGCTCCGCCAGCTGTGGTATTAGATGAAGTTACAAATGGATAAGTACCTTGATCAATATCTAGCCAAGTTCCTTGAGCTCCTTCAAATAATATATTGTTACCTTTAGATTTTTGTAATTGGGATAGCAATAATGGAACATCTGTAATCATTGGAGCTAATTCTTCAGCAATAGCTAAGGTTTCATCTAATATTGTTTGAAAATCAACTGGTTCAACTTTAAAATAGTTCTGTAAAGCAAAATTATGATACTCTATTACTTCTTGTAATTTGGTTGCGAACTGATCTTTATTGGCTAAATCACTAACTCTAAGTCCACGCCGAGCCACTTTATCTTCATAAGCTGGACCAATTCCACGTCCTGTAGTACCAATTTTATTTTTACCACGGGCTACTTCACGAGCATTGTCTAATGCAACATGATATGGTAGTAATAAAGGACACGCATCACTAATTTTTAAACGTTCTCGTACTGGAACTCCTTTATTTTCCAGAGTTTTAATCTCTTCTAATAAAGCTCCTGGTGATAGCACTACCCCATTACCGATTAGACATTGCACTTTACTACGCAAAATACCGGATGGAATTAGATGCAAAATAGTTTGTTGGCCGTCAATAACAAGGGTATGCCCTGCATTATGTCCACCTTGAAAACGAGTCACAGCAGTAGCACGTTCAGTTAATAAATCAACTATTTTACCTTTACCTTCATCACCAAATTGAGTTCCAACAACTACAACATTTTTTCCCATGTTAAAAAATCTCTTTAAAGTCTGACCTCAATTTTTAATAAATTATAGAGGTTTATGAATGGTATAGCAATTCTTAATTATGAATGCTTAATTCTTAATTCTTAATCAAATTTAACAATCAATTTCTTATTTAGCATTTATGTAATACCTAATTGGGAAATGATATATTTGAACTGTTTGTTATAATAACATAAATTTGCAGTAAAATGTTATCATAGTTTGCTTAGGTAATTACTGTGTTTATTAACTTGTATTTTTAATTTATCAGCTTAAAATCTGAGATTTTATTTCTTATGAAAATAGTTAATTATTGACCATATTATAATAAATTTGATAAAGTATATCTTACTGATTGATTTTATTTAAGTTCAATACTTGAATCATTTTCACTACTATCATATAAATTTCAATGAAAAAACGCATATTTGACATATGTTGTGTTGTTCCAAGTTTAATCTTAATATTACCGTTGTTTGTTCTAATTGCTGTATGGATAAAATTGGACAGCAGTGGGCCAATATTTTTCTTTCAAACTAGAATTGGGCAATTTGCTAAACCATTTAAAATTATTAAATTTCGGACTATGTATGTGGATACCAAAGGGCCAAAATTAACTATAGGTTATGATTCACGTATAACTGGCTGTGGGCATTTCTTACGCAAATTCAAATTAGATGAGTTACCACAGTTGATAAATGTTATTAGAGGTGAGATGAGTATTGTTGGGCCACGTCCAGAAGTACCTGAATATGTAGAATTATATCCAGATGGAATTAAAGAATATGTATTATCAGTGCCTGTTGGGATTACTGATTATGCCTCAATAGAATTTCGTAATGAAAGTGAAATACTAGCAACTTCGCAACAACCAGAAATGGATTACGTTGAAAAAATATTACCTTTGAAATTAGCATATCATCAACAATATGTTAAAAATCATTCAATTTACTTAGATATAATATTAATTTTTAGAACCTTAAAAAAAGTTTTATTTTCATAATAATAAATATACTATCTTAATAAAAAACTATAATTCCTTATTAAAATGCAAATAAATTGGTTAGATAAAATTACTTGGAATGAACAAAGTTTGGTTCCAGCTATTGCTCAAGATATTGAAACAAAGAAAGTTTTAATGTTAGCTTGGATGAATCGGGAAGCATTACAATTAACAGTGCAACAACAACGAGCAGTCTATTGGTCTCGTTCTAGAAAAAAACTATGGTTTAAAGGTGAAGAATCTGGGCAAATTCAATACGTTAAAGATATTAGGCTAGATTGCGATAGTGATGTAATATTATTGCTGGTTGAACAGATAGGTGTTGCTTGTCACACTGGTCGCCATAATTGCTTTTTTCAACAATATCAAAATGAGCAATGGGTAACTGTAGAACCAGTGGTGACAGACCCAGCAGATTTATATTCTAAATAAATTTTTAGGCTTAGGAACTTAAATCGGAATGTAAACTTTATCTAACATTTCTTGATATTCAGTTTCTAAGTCACTATCTATCGTAATTCCACCACCACTTTTATAAATTAATTGGCCATTTATTTTCTCGATAAAACGAATCATTATTGCACTATCTAATTTATTACCATCAAAGTACCCAAAAACGCCAGTAAAAAAACCTCGCTGATAACCTTCAACTGTTTTTATAATTTCAATTGTTGTCCTTTTGGGAGTGCCAGAAATTGAACCTGCTGGTAATAAAGACGATAAAATATCACCGATTCTAGGTTGCCAATTATATTCTAGAGTTCCACTGATTTCAGAGCTAACTTGTAATAATGTTTTAGAACCAGCAATTATTTTATTTACATATCTAAATTTATCAACCTGAACTTTGTTTGCCACAATAGATAAGTCGTTTCTAAGTAAATCCACTACCATATTATGTTCTGCTTGTTCTTTTTCATTAGCTAAAATTTTTTGCTTGGCATTTGGAACTAAAGCATCAAT
>JASFYV010000079.1:0-5100 GCA_045046925.1 Candidatus Marithrix sp.
TATAACAGATATGATACTTATTAATACCTTGATAGCCTGAATCTGCAAGAAGTTCAGAGTCTGGATGTATCAAATATCTAACTCAGGTATATATCACAAAATATAGAAAATATATTATTCTTCTATTGAAATAGTCAATAAAGGTTATTAAATAATAATCGTGTTTTCTGAACTTAAATAAAAGGATATTTTATGTCAAATGACTATAAAAGTTATAGATGTGCTACTTGTAATTTGATTTATAACGAAAATGATGGTTTACCAGATGATGGAATAGCACCTAAGACTCGTTGGGAAGATATTCCAGAAGATTGGATATGCCCAGTTTGTAAAGTTAGCAAAGATGATTTTGTATTAATAGATTAATTATAAGGAGCAATAAATGAATATTAAGAGTCTTAGTGTATTAGTTGTTGTCACTATAGTAGTAGTTATCGTTGCAGTATCACTGACTCAAACCAAAGTTACGCCACTAAAAAAAGGAAAATTATTTCCACAATTAGCAGCGACTATTGATCAAGTAACGACTGTCAATGTGCAAACCAATACTGAAACTGTCACTATGATACGTGATGAAAATTGGAATTGGCAAATGCAGGAAAAACATAATTATCCGGTAGAAACAGATAAGGTTAATAGTTTGTTATTGGCAATGACAGAATTAACTATTTTGGAAGCTAAGACTAGTAATTCAGAGCTTTATTCTAAAATTGGGGTGGATGATGTTTCTATTCCAGATGCACAGTCTGTTGTACTGACTTTGAAAACCAGTTCAGATTCATTAGCTAGTCTTATTATTGGTAATAGTCAAATCGCTAAAATTGATTCTACTCGTAATGAAATTTATGTGCGTAAAGCAGATGATAAACAAGTTTGGTTAGTTTTAGGAAAATTATCTGTAGAAAGACAATTAACTGACTGGCTAGAACGACAAATAGTTGATATAAAAAATGATAAAGTTCGTCAAGTTACTATTGGTGAGGATATTTTAATTTTCAAAGATACACCAGATGATGAAGAATTTCAATTGGCTAATTTACCAGCAAATGGTACGGTTAAAATGCCTTATATGCTGAAAAATATTGCTACCACATTAAGCAACTTAGAGTTTGATGATGTTATAGCAGCTGATAAATTGGAATTAAAACCTGAAACTACGGCAATATTTACTACTTTTGATGGTCTGGAAGTTACTATGCAAGTAGCTAAACAGAATGATAAAAACTATGCTACGTTTACCGCTAAGTTTAATCCAGAAGCTGTATTAGCAATTGCTAAAGAAAGTGATTCTAAAGAGGAAGATTCTAAATCAGAGGAAAAAGTTGATGTTCACAAGCAGGTAGAATTGTTAAATACTAAACTTACTGGTTGGGTATATGAATTATCTGAATACAAAGTAGATGATTTGGCAAAAAAACGAGAAGAATTAATAACGATTACAGAACCAGAGGAAGAATTAGCAACTCCGACAACTTCTGGATTAGAAGAACTAGGAACTCCAACAACTTCAACAAATTTACCAATTCCATTTAATACATATACAAATTAATTGTGAATTAAGAATGGTTAATTACTAATTGAAGTTATGCAAAGTTAATTAAAATATACTTGTAGGATGCAATGAAGTATGAATTGCATCAAGATGTAATTCGTAAACTCATTACATCCTACGTGAAATCTATATTCAGTTTGCGTAACTTCAGTTATTAATAATTTATCCTAAATACTTATGAGTTTTTTAGGTTTTTTTATATTAGAAACTAAAAATACCATGCTAATGTCAATTGCATAAAATCTTCATTTCTAATTCCATACATTAAATCATCAACTGGAGTATTATTGGAATAAAAATAGGCTTCTAAACTTACTTTCCAATTATCTCCAAATCTACGACTTGCTTCAAGGAAATAAGAACGAGCATTATTTTCCATACTTAAAATACTACCAGCTAATAATTCAGTACTTTGGACATCATTGAGAGTCAAACGCATTCCCAACATAACATCATTTTCAAATGGAGTAGTAGCTCTTTCATCTCTATCATCAAACAGATATTCTGCCAGTACACCTAGATCAGCATCACTATCAGCTATTCCAATAAAAGTATATTCTAAACCTCCAGTCATTGCAGTAAAACGTTCATCCTGATTCTGACGTGAAATAGCTTCAAACTTCCACAACATGTCTTCTTGGGTTATTTGTATATCAAGTCCAGTTTGTTGAATTTGTTCATAATAAGGAATTAAATTATTAGTTTCAAAATTAGGTAACAAACGTGGGTCACGACTAGTACCAACAAAATGAGATAAGCCAATATCCCAATCTCCAAGCATATGTGACCAACGTACAGCCCAATCAACATGTTTTTCTTCAGCAGCTGACTCATAACGTGATCGTTCAGTATCTATAGGAATGCCACCACTTAACAATCTGCCATCTTGAGCTGGAAAGGTTCTTTCTCGAAAACCTGGCAAAATAAATAAATCTACTGTTCCCCAATCTCTAATCAAAGCTAAATTGATCATTGGTTGACCTAATTTATCTTCTCCATCAGGGTGTTCTACAGAATCACTTTGATTAATTATATCAACTAGATGCTGAGATTCAGTTACTCCCCAAAACAGTTTACGAATTCCAACTCTTAATTCCCAATCCCTTGCAGCTTTTAACCAAGTAAGTTCTCGGATATCTATATGGCTACGTTCTGAATCATGTTGATCTACTCGTATAAATGGCACAAACAGAAAACTTTGATAACCATTATCCCAATCATGATAATATTCTAATTGATTAGATACAGATAAATTAAATCCATCGTATTGTTTAGCTTCTAAAGGTTCTTGAGTAAAATAACGAATCTCATTAGCTATATAACCAGACCATTCATTAGCTTGCACTGATTGTAAACAAACTATTAAACTATAAAAAAATATTCTTAATAACATAAGTTATGGATTTTGATGATAGGTGATTCCCATATGAGAACCAATTATAATTTATTAGCTTGATTTAATAGATTTTCTATTTCAATCTCTGCTTCAATTGCATAGATTTCTTTTTGCATGCTTTCAAAAGTACTTTCCATATCACCACCTAAATCTTCCAAATCCCCTGCAAAAGTATCATATTCTTGCACAGTACGCATAGCCTCCAACATATCTCGTTTAGCTTGTAAAGCATCAATTTTAGCTTTAACTAAATCCCTATTATTAGTAAGAATAGTAAATGCTTCAACTAATTTAGTTTCTGCAACGCTAATTTGCTGGAGCAAAGTTTCCATTTGTTGAACAGTTGCACTTAATAAACTTATTTGTTGTTGATTTTCCTGAGGATTAGCTTCTAAATTAGTAAGAGAATTCTTTTTATCTGCTAACTTCTGCTCGAAAGTTTTACGAGATACTTTAACTTTAACTAGATCCTTTTTAACTTTTTTAATCTTGTTATCATATTTTTGGAGGGCAATATCACCTTTTCCAACTAAAGTTTGGATTTGGTTATTGACCCGTTTTTTAACAACATCAATTGTTGCTATTCCATCTTCATCACATCCTAATAATGCGACGAGAATTAGCAATGGTAAAAATTTATTCATAAAGTTCCTCTTCTATTAATGATTTGGTGGTTTCTGCATTATTTAAAACTATATTAGCTTCTTTTAACAAGGATTCTGCAATAATACTAAACTTTTTTTGTCCTTGGATTTCATCAATTTTGTATGCTACATAAGCTCCCTCCACTTTATTAGAAATATTAGTTGACGTAGAATTTAAGTTTTTGCGTAAATTTTGCCATTGTTTAAGAGATTTATCAACCATATCACGTTGATTAGGAAACATACTTTTTAGTTCATATAACTGATGAATTTTCTTATCAGCTAATACGATTTCAGCTTTAATTTCCAACATAGTTTGATATAAGATTGGGTTCATATCTAATAAAAAAATATCTACTTTGGTTTGAGCATCATCAACTTCTTCAGTCATGTTATTACAAGCAAATGGTAACAAAATTATTAGTAATAAGAACCAAATAGACTTATTCATATATTCCTCATAGAAAGATTAGCATAAATTTATCCTATTATTAAAGCTATTGTACAAAAAATATACTAGGTTAGTAAAGTATAAACTAAAATCAACATAGTAATTATTGGTAGTTCTAAAGAAAGTAGTGGTATATAAAATTAAACAATACTAGCATTATAATAATCCCTACCTACATTTCACCACATTGAATAACAAGCTTTCCTTAGGCGTTATATCAATGATTTTTGGAACAGAATCATATTTCTCATTAACATAATTCTACAACCAATATTCAGAAACTTCAACAACCCTTGCAATACCAGCTAATGGGATTTTTCTATTGGCAGCTCACACAAACTGTCTGTTACAATCTTTGCAGGTATATTTTTGTTTTCCATTGTAGATGCTTCAATATTACATTTTCTGAGTTGCTGGTTGGACAATTCTTTTCCCCTAGATATGTTACACCACTATTTTGTCTGAATCAGAAGTTTTAAAATTTGAGAATTTTCAGAATAGATTTTTGATGTTAGTTAGTTTTTCATTTTGTTAATACTAAAATTCTGTAAATCCTGATTCAGACAGTTAATAAATTTTACTATACATTAACTGAAAGAAAATATTTTACCAACCAACTTACCTACTAGTTTACAAGTAACTTTCTTTAGAAAATAATCAATTAATCGGTAACGCTCCTGATTTAACTAACTTTACCGCTCTAAAAAAAGTCAATTTAGCTAATGAACAACTTATTGGTACGATAAATTAATAACGGTTTCCAATAGAACCATAGCTGCAAGAGCAACGTTACAAGGTGGCAAACTTTCTGGTTATATTATAAACTAAGGCAGGATATCAGATATAGAATTTGTTGGGGCAGAATTAATTGGTGGTGAATTAGCCGGAACTTATCACTTTAAAACTACAAGACCATTTTCCATTTGCAATATAAAGTCTTTGAAATAAAAATTCTGTTTAATGTGAATTAAGAGCTAAAATTATGTATCTTTATAAAAACAATGAGTTAAAAAATGCACGTTAAAAATCTACTGAAGTTACAATTTTTAATTATATG
>JASFYV010000080.1:0-20481 GCA_045046925.1 Candidatus Marithrix sp.
GTTAATAAAGAAACTGGTTTGTTAGGTATACTCTTAAATATAGAACCGGCTATTTCATTTAAATCTTTAGCATTACGACCAACTGAAAATACAAAATTTATACTTTTTTTATCAATGTCTTCTATCAATTTGCGTATATATGGGAAAAAATCATGTTCTGTTTTATTTTCTGTAACAGGAATTAAAGCATCAAACTCATCAAACAATAACACTAATTTACGTTCTTGAAAATTATCTTTAAGTATTTGAAACAAGCTATTGCGAAAATCATGTTCATCAGAACAACTTAATTCTGAAACATCTTCTGGTAAACCATCATTTATTCTTTTAGTAAGTTCTTGTAATAATTTTGGTAAAGATAATTTAGGCATATCCTGAAAATCAATAAAAATAGGTAAATAACTCCCTTTTTCAGGTAATGTAACTTTCAATTTTGTCAATATTGAAGTTTTACCGATACGGCGTTGCCCAAAAAGTGCTATCGTATTTTGATAATTGTTTTCAATAACGCTCAATATTTTTTCTAAAATATCTTCACGACCAACAAAAGCATGGCTATTACCAACATTATTACCAATTATATATGGATTTGTTAAGTTATTATTCATCGTGTTTGCTTCAAGTTGGCTTTAAGTAACCCTATATATTGTAAAGAAGGAGCTAAAAAATATTTATTTCTGACATAATTTTGTTATAGAATCTTTTGACAAAATATCTTTAAAAATACTATTACTGACTTGCCAATTTCCACCTTCTTTTATCAAAAAACCTTGTCTATTTAGTTCTTTAATTTCTTTGTCAAAACCATAAGTATCATTTTCTTGAGCTACTGCAATAAATGCTTTACATAAATTTGGAGACCATGATTGCAAAATATCAGTTAATCTATTTTCTACATACTCAGAAAAATTCTCTCTAGCATTTTCAATTACTTTGGTAACTCGTTTTGAAAAAATTAGTCTTAAAATAGAAAGAACATAAGGGTTTTGTCTACCAAATTCTTCTTCATATTCTTGATTTAGTTGTTCAATTGCTGTTTTTAGTAAGAATGGATGATCACCAGCAATATTTTTCAAAAAAAACTTATCATTATTAGAAAAATTATAAATATTTAACAATTCTTGTACTTCTTGTTTTGTGATTCTTCCTAATGTTATTGTTCCAGGCTCTAAAAAATTTAGATATGGCGAACCACGTCCTATCAACTCCTTAGTATCTTGATGAATTTGCCAAATTGGTTCATTAGTAGTAATTACTAAACATAAAGGACTAGAAGCCTCAGAAGCTAATGTTCGTAATCCTGTAAAAAATTTTTCATTGTTTAAAACACCATCTAATGATACATCAAATCGATCTAATAACAAAACTAATCGCAATCCATTTTGCTTTAACTGTTCATTTAATTTTCTTAAATATAAAGAGTCAAAATCATGTTCTTTACATGTATTATAAGCTTTAATAACGCTAGAATTTATATCGTCAGAAAATTTATCTTGTAAAATTTGTAAAGCTTTTTTCCAAAATATAATTTGATTATCTGTTTTACTAAAATCAGAACTTAAATCTAAGTGGGAAAAAATTAACGTGTTGTTTTGTCTGCCAAAAATCTCAGAACTATTTTCTTCCAAATAGGTTAGTATTGAAGTTCTTTCTTGTCCAAATGCTCCAACAATAGCACTTGACTGTCCTGTTTTTATATTTCCAATAAGCCTATTTATTTGTTTCTGTCTTATTTTGGAAAAATATTTTTTCTTCGATTTTTTAGACTTAAAAATTATAAAACCTACCAAAATGGTAATAACAATTAATGATGTAATAAAAATAGTAAGATTTTCCCATATGAAAGAGGATATAAATCCTATTGAAGAAAATACAATTCCTACTATAGCTACTCTTACTTCTTCCTTAGTGGTATTTAGCCATGTGCCTATATCTTTTAAATCAGAGATAATATTCATTTTTATTCTCTTTAAACATTAAAAATAATTAAAATTATACTATGATTTATTTTTTATTTCAAAATTATATTATAAAAATAATTTGACAATAAAGAAATTAATCATCATAATCAACAACACACTTAGCTAGGAAAAGCTACCCGAAAAGGTGGTAACCATAGAATGCCACTCTGCTAAGTGTACCTCTTAAAATTCTATAACTGCTATGGAGTGTCTATAATGACAACCCAAATGATGATAAGCCGTGATTTTAACGGTACTATAATCCGTCAACGTTCCAATGATGGGTATTTAGATGCTACCGCTATGTGCAAGGTTTCTGGTAAACTATTTGCTGATTATAAACGTTTAAAATCTACTAAGGAATTTTTAGGACAACTACCTGATTTTATTATTAATAATCCCGTTATGGGGATTCCCATATCGGAACAAAATCAACAACTTATACAAATTGTAAAAGGAGGTATTCCAGAAAATCAAGGAACATGGATACATCCCTACGTATCAATTAATTTAGCCCAATGGTGTAGTCCAATATTCGCTGCTATGGTAGCAAGCTGGATGTTTGAATTATTAAGCAAAGGTTCAGTATCAATAAAACCAGAACCAACCCAATCAATGGCCGAGTGTGTCAAAATCAACTCTGACATGTTAGAGGGTTTTGGAATCACTGGGGAAGCTAAACGGACTGCCCTAAATAATACTCTTAAAGATAAATTTGGCTATGATGCTTTACAAGAATGGAATGTAAAAACTGAAGTCATTGAAGCTGAAGTACAATATCTGAATCCAACTTTAATAGCCAAACGTATTGGACTAAGAAATTCCAGACAAGCCAACCTAAAACTAACCGAGTTAAAGTTACAAATTCCATACCGAGATAAAAACAAACACCTGCATTATAAACTTACCGAATTAGGTTCAAAACATGCCACTTATAAAAATAAAAGCTACAATTCCAGTGGACCAATTCTTTCCATTCAATGGCATGAAAGTGTGTTGAATTTGTTTTAAATGGTGATGTGTTAATCATTGCTGCCATCGTGGATACTTTTTTCGTAAATGCCAGAGATGGTGGCAAAATCATGAATGTATTCGTGGTTTAGCTATATAGCTCTTACTCATCCTCTGGCAATTTTAACTCTTAATTCGCATGATTAGGATTACAAGTTCTACCACATGGTAAACTAAATACTTTTTTATCCTCAATTCGTAACGCTGTTAAGCTTCCTCCCCATACACAACCGCTGCTTTCATAGCTATTTGTTATTTTATAATTGGAAATATTCAGAAACAAACCATATTTTAAAGAAAATATAGAAGAATATATAGAGAATATTTCAAAATTATTTAACCAAAAAATATCTCATATAGTAGAGTAATAGTAAATTAAGCTGGTCAGATCAGCGGTGCATATTCAAATATGTCTGCCCCGCTAATCAATCCGACCTACTACATCTAATCGTGCCACCTAACCGATTTATGTACTAAATTATAGTGACATTTTACACAAGTTTTCTTGGTGGTTTGATGTTGCTTTTTCTTAGCAAACCATAAACCTTCAGTTTTATGACATACTTTACACTTTGCACTATCTTCTTCCATCATCTGTTTTCGTGCTTTAGTAGCTAATTTGATCCGTAATTCTTCCCATTCAGGAATATCACGCAAACTGTTTGAAACAGCATGGAATGGACTATCACCAGTGCTACCAGAATTGATGTAAAAAAATTTCCAAGCTAATATTTCTCTAACGCTATGTGGTTCATGACAACCAACACAACCAACTTTCACCCCACGTTCATTATCATAATGTGGAGATTCTTTATACTCTTCATATGGATAGGCATGACACTCAGCACAACCAACAGTAACATTAAAGTAACCAGGATCATATTCCTTAGTAGGCCTAAAATCTTCCAGTGATTCACTTAAAGGAGCAGTCTGTTTATATTCATCATAATCAACAAATATCTCATGACAAGTAGTACAAACATCTATCCGATTAAAGCGAGTGCTACTCCAACCAGCAATCGCAATCACCAATACTAATCCAAATACTGCAACTCCAGTAACAATAAACCCTAGTTTAGTTTTAGGAAATTTCATATAACTCCTTTTTTAATGCTTAATTCTTAATTCTTAATGCTTAATTAACTTCAAAATCTATACTTTACTAATCAATTTAAAGGGTTTTCATTAAGAATTAAGCATTCATAATTAAGCATTAATAAGTGTTTTATAAATCGCAAAATGTTTGGCGTTATCAACCTGAATATCGCCATACTTATCGCCTGGTTCGGCTGGAGAAATAGTCACCACTGTATCGTTCCAAGTTTGAATGCCACTTTCTGGATCAAGAGCTAATGGAATTATATCATTGGGATTAGTGCCAGCATCTCGCCACCATAAATTATCATCAATATCAGGGTCTTCTTTCCCTCTTTTAGTAAATTGAGTATGAGCATCTGGATCAGCTTGAGCCACTCGACCATAGGCAGAACGACCTACTGAAGTAGACATTCCAACTACTTGTGGATGAATTCCTTGAGTTAGGAAAGCTTTAGTGACCATATGACCAACTTCAGTGGTAACTCGAACTAAACTATTATCTCTAATTCCTAATTCTTTAGCTATATTTTTGTTAATCCACATTGGATTGGAATGATACATTTCAGAAATATATTTTAGATTGGAAGTCATGGACAGAGTTTGATAAGCTACTTTGAAAGTAGTAAATACAAATTCATTAGGTTTCAAAGCTTTAAGTTGTTTATTTTCAGTCCAAGAAGGAGACTTAAATTCCATTTTACCAGACTCAGTAGCGAAACCATTATCTTTATAAGTGTCATAATTGGCTAATACTGGTTCACCTTTCTTATCCAAAATCTTTCTATCAGCTGGATCAATCTTGCCATAGTTAGGCCACACACCTTTAGATTTCAATCTTTTATAGGTCTTTTTATCCGTACCTTCAGTAGCCGCAATTTCATCTTTAACCCATTGTTTGGTATTTGGAAAATCCCAATATTGCTGCATGCCTTTAGCACCACTTGGATCGATAGCTGCTATTATCTGCTTCAAGGTCATGCGGACATCTTGAGCTTTACCCAGTGGTTCTACGTTAGGAATCGTCATAGTTATCCAAGGCCATAAAGCAGTTGGACTACTAGCAACATTATCCCGTTCTACATCCACCACATCAGGTAAAATTATATCAGCTAACTCAGAAGTTTCACTCATAAATGGACTAAAATCAACAATATATGGAATCTGTTTTTCATCTTGCAATACCTCTCGCCATATACTAGCGGCTGGAGCAGAATAAACTGGATTGCTCATATGATTAAATAAAACTTGCACTTTACGTTTGCCATCTTTTACTTCAAATGGAAATCTATAGTATAGAGTTTTGGTAAGTTCTTCAGTTGATTTTGGAGCTGGTTGTGGTTCTGCAACATTGAACTGACGTGGCAAACAAACACCACCTTCATTGTCAATATTACCAGTTATCGCTGCCAACAATAAGCAAGCTTCCTCACTACTGATACCATCTTTATGCCAACTTAAACCATTATGACTGAACACTGTAGCTGGTTTAGATTTAGCAAATTCAACAGCAATATTAATAATAGTTTTAGCCGCAATTCCACTAGCTTGCTCGGCCATTTCAGGAGTAAACTGTTCTAATTTCTTAGCTAATTCTTCTGCTGTATAATTAACCCAACGAGAAATAAAATTAGTATCAGCCAAACCTTTTTGCATGATAACATTAGCCATTGCCAAAGCAATTATGCCATCACTACCAGGAAATACTGGCAACCATTCATCGCTCCGACCCGCAGTATTAGACATGCGTACATCAAAAGTCACTAATTTCAATCGGTTATTTACTATACCATCAGTCAAACGTTGAGCCAATGGCATAGCTGTTTCCATAATATTAGCCCCAAAATTCAGCACATATTTGGTATGTTCTAAATCTGGCAGCATAAATTTAGCTCCAGTAACTTGTTCCAAAGCTTTCTGTTTAGGAGCAGTACCTATACCTTGTAAACGACTGCGAATAATGGAATGCGAACCAATAGTATTCATAAAACGAACCGCACCACCATCCTTAAAACCACCTTCATTCAGATAGATACTATCCACATTATCCAAATTGGCACTTACTTTAGCAGCAACCTCTTTAATTGCTTCTTCCCAAGTAATTTCTTGCCATTTACCAGCTCCACGCTCCCCAACTCGCTTCAACGGATTCAAAATCCGATCTGGATCAGAAGCACCAAAGAAAGAAGCCAGTCCTTTACTACAAAACTTGCCTCTGGTAGCGATATGGTCAGGATTACCTTCAGTTTTTAAAATTTCTCCAGCTTCTGCATAGGTAAATCCACCATCAAAATAAGAACACATGGTACATAAATAGGGCTTTCTATCACGGGCATGGTAAGTCCTAATTTGATGAAAATCCTTTCCACCAAGCTGCAATTCCATAGCATCTATAAATGCCGGACAAGCTGCAGTTGCCGTCGTCGCTGCCCCTATTTTTAGGAAATCACGTCTGTCAATTTTTGCCATTTTTAGCCTCTTGTTTAAAACTTAATTGTGAATTGGTTAATAACTAATTTTTTAGAGTATTAATTAACCATTAATCATTGATAATTCACAATTAACCATTAATAGAACGTTTGCAAGTACTGGCCGCCCATTACCCACCAAACTCTCATTCCGTAAACTCCAACTGCCACTAGTAATGCGGCTAATATAACTCCGGCTTTGATTTTTTTCAGAGGGGTTACGAGAATAAAGAATGGAATGATTAAACCAATTACCATTTCTAGCCATAAATATGGGAATCTAAATACACCCATTAATACTACTTCATGACCCATGACTTCACTACTACTACCATATAACGTCTGCATGAAATCTAAAAATAGTAGAAAGGCATCGAATACTAAACCATACATCATGTATTGAGCCATTTCTTCCATTAACGCCCAGTCAATCCGATTTTTGATGGCAACAAACATATTTTGTATCCATAAAATTAGGATTAATAAGCCAATTCCAGATATAAAAGCTCCGGTCAAAAATAGCAATGGGGCTAAAGCAGTATGATTTAAGAAACGACCTGGATTAAGTTCCATCACTACACCAGTGTACCAGTGAGTGGATAAGGCTAAAATAATGGAAATAATACCAATTGCTTTTGCCCAAAAGGGATTATTCTTAAATACAAAATAAGTGTAGATAATCATGGCGATGGGATAGGAAAAAATTAACGCAGTACCCCATGACATTGGTCCAGTTGCATGCCAGTAGCCTGGTAACATAAGATATAAAAACCGTAATGGTCTACCTAAATCCCAGATTAATAAAATTGGGACTAGCATTAACATAAAAATTGCAGTTATGGAAGCTGTTAAAGCCAGTGGTTTATAGCGTTTAATTCCAAACACCCAACCAAAACTGGAGATTACGAAGGAGCCGGCACTAGCCCCAACTAACCAAAAATAAACCGAGATAGTGGTTCCCCACGCAACATGGTGGAACACATTATAAGTAATGGTACTTTCGTCCATGTTGACCTCTTATTTAAAAAGAAAATTCACAAATGCGTCATATACACCTTTCGCTTTGTGTGGAATAGTGTTTAAAAAACCAACCATATTTTGACCAACTTGTGGCATAGTAGGCTCGCCTTCAACAATATCACCAAACGCATCACCTTTATGATTTCGTTTGAAAGTATTAAACTCTTCTTTTACTTGTTTGGAACGGTTGGTATAGCTATGTGGTTCATCCATCAATTCCCAATCACCACCGATATAAGAAACCGATGGACTAGTACCTAATTCTGGCTTTAATACAGTCAGAGTTTCTTTGGAAGCTAATTTAGCCACTTCACTATTAGGGTCATTCATATCCCCAAAAATTCTTGCTCCACCAACACAGGCTTGGACACAAGCTGGAACTAGACCTTTTTTTACTCGATGAATACAAAAAGTACATTTATCCACTACCATAGTAGGTAGATTTTTATCAGTTCGTTTAGCTGGGATTAAATGTCTGGCATTATAAGGACAGGCAACCATACAAGTACGACAGCCAATACAACGATTATAACGTTGCAATACGAAACCATCTTTATGCTTAAAAGTTGCTTGAGTAGGACAGTTACGCACACAAACTGGATAGTCACAGTGATTACATAAGCGTGGCATAAATATCCGCCGAGTATTTGGATAATTACCCTTATCACCTTCCTTAACCCAAGTTCTCCAAACTCCTAATGGAATCCCAAATTCTGCTTTACAAGCGACCATACATGACCTACAACCTATACATTTCCGCAGGTCAATTACCATCGCATATCGTTTCCTTCCAGCTACTCCTTTACTACCAGAAGTTTGTAGCCCATACGAACGACGTGTTTCATGCTCTTCTTGCATGATTTTTACCCTTTAGTTTTTTGACAAATTTTTAAAAATGGAAACATCCTAAATTATAAATACTCAATAGTGATTATGGAGTTTAAACTTTAATTCGATAAAATTTAGGCTCCGATTTAACTCAAAAATATCTTGTATAAATTTTTTTTAGAAATACAGACATTTTTAAATATGCTTCTTTAGTATTATTTTTACCTTGTTTAAGGTCAATTGTTCGATGGGTAAATTAGTTCACCATCTATTTATCCCATTCTTAGCTAATATCATTTCTATGAAAATGGGAATATTGTGATAGAACTTTAGCATTATAAGAATACATAAATATGATTTAGATCAATTATTTTGCAATGCAATTATACTAGCATGTAATTTACCTATATAAATAAAAGTGTATCTTATTACTATATATTATAAACACTTATTTTAATATAGGTTCATTTCACCAATCTCTCCTTATGCCAGCAAGCATAGCTGATTGATAACTTAATAAAATAATTGAAGCCACTGTTTTTTTTGTGCAGAATGTAATGGCAGATACCATGCCTGACAACTCTGACAAACTTCATGGGTAGGAGCTATAAATTAAGTTTGAGTAATTATTAATTCTGTAAATTTTGATTCAGACAAAGGAGTATATTAAAAATGAAATCTAGTATTCAATTGAGTTTGGCTTTATTGAGTTCGTCAATGCCGTTGGTAGCTGGGAATATTTGTAATCGTTTGGACACTGGTGCGTTGGCAGGCCAAATTTTTTGGGGATTGGCTAATGATAATTAGGATTTACAAACTACTACTTTAGCTACGCAAACTTCTTTTAATACAACAGTTAGTCAATCAGCCGATAATTATAATGCGTTTAATTTGTCTACGGTGGATACGGATTTGACCACTAGGAATATCAAATTTAAAATAAAGGTGCCTTATATAATTAATCATAATAATTATCTAAACTCTTTAGTTTTATGGACGGTTTACCTGATAGTTATGATCATTGGACTGGAAATGCAGAAACTTAGCAAGGTGAATCAGCAGGTTGTCCTGCAAATGTTCCTCCAAATGCACCAACTAATTTGATAACCACAGCGATTTCTCAAACAAAAATTGAGGTAAGTTGGACTGATAATAGTATTATAGAAACCGATTTTATAGTTAAACAAAACACGGTCGCAATTGCAACACTTACTACACTGGAGAATATCACTAATTACGCTGATACTGGTCTAACTTGCAGTACGACTTATAGTTACTCTGCATATGCTACCAATACCTATGGTGATTCCACTGTTGTAAATGGAACTACAATGCCTTGTACTCCAACTAATTTTACTGCAACTCAATTTTCAACTACCCAAATAAATTTAGCTTGGGATGATATAGTTGACGAAACTAGTTATATACTTGAACGAAATGGAGTGCAAATTAGTAGTCCAACAACTGGTACAACTAGCTATAATGATTCAGGCCCAGTACCCAAATGGGAAATGCTATAATATATAATTTTATTAAAACCATTTATTCAGATCATAAATATGCCAACAATTCAACAATTAATGCAAGGTAGTACAAAATTTTACGCCATAATTTATACTCCAAATAAGCAAAATAGCCGTAAACGTTTCCCAGAAAATTGTGTATTTAAAATGGCCTCTGAACAGGAAGCAAAAACAGAAGCTAAACCAGATAAAAACTTATATCCAGCACTAATTTGTGGACCTTCAAAATCATCCGAAGGCCATTTATTATATTATTTGATAGAATGGTTGGATTAAATATTTAGCTTGCAATTTAAATAATTACTAGCAACTATAAACAATAATCCAGTTATTGGAAAGCAATGATGGTTTTTATAACCAAATTGGAGTAATAAACATCATGGAAAAAAAATGGCTTATTATTATACCTGTTATCATACTAGCATTAGTTAGTTCCCTAACTATATTCAAATCACCTCAACCGCTAGCAAAAACTATTACTATAGGGGCTGCTGCTGACCTGATTAATTCTCTAATTTGGATAACAGAAGCAAAACAGTTTTTTGCGGATGAAAATCTTAATATTCGTTTAAAATTATATCCTAGTGGCAAATTAGCTTTACGTGGATTATTAAATAAAGAAGTGGATTTAACCACTACTGCAGAAACTCCATTTGTGTTTGCCAGTTTTAACAAAAAAAATTTACGTTTATTCACAACATTAGCTACAGCTGATAATGAAGCTAAAATTTTAGCTCGCACTGATCATGGGATCAATCAACCTAGTGATTTAAAAGGTAAAACTATTGCCACTCAGAAGAGTTCGGCAGTCCATTTTTTTCTGGCTCGGTTTTTAACTAATAATTTTTTAAAGTCAGAAGATGTAAATATAGTTTATATGAAAGCAGTAGAATTACCAGCAGCTTTAATTCAAGGTAAAATTGATGCTTTTTCCATGCGTGAACCTTTTATCCAACAAGCTAAAGACAGTTTAGGTGATAAAGCTATAGAGTTAGCTGAACCAGGTATTTACACCAAAACTTTTAATTTAGTCGGTTATAAAGATTTTATTGAAACTGATTCTAATAATTTGAAAAACATCTTGTTAGCATTGCATAAAACGACTAAATTTATAGAAACAAATCGTGATGAATCCATTGCTATAATTGCCCAAAAACGTTCTATGACAGTTCCACAAGTATCAGCATTATGGGATAACTTTATTTTTGATTTGTCATTGTCGCAATCTTTACTTACCACTTTGGAAGCAGAAGCTCGTTGGGCTATAACACAAAAATTTGTTACTAATGTTGAATATCCTAACTATTTAGAGCTAATTTATGCTCAATCATTAACAGTTATTAAACCAGAAGCAATTGGAATTATTCAATAATTTGTCTGACAAGGAAATTTTTACCTTTTAACCTAACAAACTTGCCACAATGAAAATCCAACACCAATTAAATTCAGTAATCGTAATCAGTATTATTATGCTAATATTAGTTAGCTTATTAGTAACTTGGGGCTATCGTAATACTTCGGCTAGTAATCAACATTATGAATTGATAAAACAAGTCAATGAGAGTGTATCGACACTTAACCGGCTTACTTATGAATACTTGCTTAATCACGAAGAAAGGATTCGTCAACAATGGCAACAAACCTATACCAAGTTAGGCAAAGGTATTTTAACTATTAAAACTATTGCTTCAGCTAATGATTTTAAAAGAAATTATGCTCAGTATTTAGGTTTGGGTCAACAATTTTCTCGTTTAACTGAAAAAATGCATCAATGCAATAAACTTAGAATAACATCTGAATTTGATAATGAACTATGTCAAACTTTAAAAGAACAAATTATGGTAGAAGTATTAATTAAATCTCAGACTATTATTGCTTTTTCCAAACTACTTGCAGATGCTTCATATCATAAATTATTTATAACCATAGAGCAATTTTTAATTATGGTGTTAATTTTAGCATTGGGATTAACAGTTATAATCACTGGATTTATCAGTGTTATTGCCCGTAACATTACGTCAGGTATTAATAATTTAATGCAAGTGATTAAAGAATTTGCGATTGGTAATTATAGACAACATTCGGTTATTGAAAATAAAAATGAATTTGGAGAATTAGCCAGTAATTTTTTTAAAATGGCTCATGCTCGCCAATTAGCTACAACTAAACTATATAAATTAAATCGTGTGCTAGAAAAACGAGTTAATAAACGCACAGCAAGTTTATCTGAAGCTAATAAAGAAATTACAGAGTTAAATAGACGGCTTAAAGAAGAAAATATGCGTATGTCAGCAGAATTAGAAGTTGCTAGGCATTTGCAACAAATAGTATTACCTAAAGATGAAGAATTGCAACAAATTAAACATTTAGATATGGCTGGTTTTATGGAACCGGCTGAAGAAGTTGGTGGTGATTATTATGAGGTTTTGAATCATGATGGCAATATTAAAATTGGGATTGGTGATGTAACTGGACATGGGTTAGAAAGTGGGATTGTAATGTTGATGGTACAAACTACAGTTCGAGCTTTATTATTAGCTGGAATTAATGAACCAGAGCATTTTTTAAGCATAGTAAATCGTACCATTTATCATAATACCAAACGAATGGGAACCGATAAAAATTTAACTTTATCATTATTAGACTATAAAGATGGGGTTTTGCAATTAACTGGACAACATGAAGAAGTATTGCTAGTTCGTAAAGATGGTAAAATTGAAAAAATTGATACGTTTGATTTAGGTTTTTCAATCGGAATAATAGTTGATATTACTAAGTTTACAAACCATCAAAAAATCCAATTAAACCCAGGAGATGGTATTGTACTGTATACTGATGGCATTACTGAAGCTCACAATATTGAAAAAGAACAGTATGGTTTAGATAAATTATGCCAAGTCGTTAGTAATAGTTGGTCTGGTACTGCGAAGGCAGTTCAACAAGCAGTGATTAATGATGTTAAAAATTATATTGGCACTCAAAAGGTATTTGATGATATAACTTTATTGGTTTTGAAACAAAAGTAGCAAATATGAATTATAAAACAAATGGTTTTACTCTTATCGAAATTATGGTTGTAATAACTATTATCAGTATAATTATAAGTTTTGTTACGTTATCTGTTGGTGATGGTAATCTTGCCCAAAAATTAAATCAAGAAGGTCAGCGATTAGCTTATTTATTAACTTTAGCTAGTCAAGAAGCAGTTATGCAATCTAAGGAAATGGGCGTATATTTTGATACTGACAGTTATAGTTTTTGTGATTTACAAATTGAAACTAATAGTTGTACAACTTGTAAAATTATTACTAGTAATGTTTTCAAACCAAGAAATTTACCTGCTGGAATTCAAACAGAAGTTCGTGTAGATGGTGAAGCAATATTATTAAATAAAACTTGTAAAAATATGCCTCAATTATTAATTTTATCTAGTGGAGAATTTTTCCCATTTGAAATAAAATTTACCGCTGATAAATTAAGCTACCAACTAACTGGTAATATTACTGGAGAAATTACTATATTAGTTGATGAATCAATATAAAGGATTTACTCTATTAGAAGTTTTAGTAGCATTAGCAATTCTAGCGATTGCCTTATCAGCAATAATCAAAGTAACAGCCGAAAATGCTGAAAATGCTAGTTATTTACGAGATAAAACTCTTGCTCATTGGGTAGCCATGAATGTATTAACAGAAATTAGAGTTAGGGAAGAATTGCCTAATCTCGGAACAAGAGAAGGAGTATCTAAAATGGCCGAACGAAAATGGTATTGGTTCTTAAAAATATCTACAACAGTTGATAATGAATTAAGACGTTTAGAAGTTAAAGTAAAGTTACATAAAAAAGCAGAAGAATCCTTGACAACTCTAGTGGGATTTGTATCATTATAAATAATCTTTGTACAGGATAATTTTAAATGTAGGCTTGGTAGAGTAAAACCTAGCACTTTCTATTAACCATTTAAGTAAACTATAATATGAAAAATCAGCCATTTTCTATCCATGCTTTAGAATTAGGCCCTATGGAAAATTTTATTTATATGATTCATGATCATAGTTCTAATACAGCAGCAATAATTGATCCCGGTTGGGAAATTCCTAAGATTATTGTCTTAGCAGAACATCAAGGATTTAAAATTACTAATATATTACTGACTCACAGTCATTATGATCATACTGATGGCTTACAAGCTTTATTAGAAAGTACTGATGCTAAAGTACATTTATCAGAATTAGAAGCAGAATTTTGGGGAAAAAAATTAGAAAAACCAATTCTACATCAGGATGGAGATTTAATTCAATTTGGTTCTACTAAAATTAGAGTTTTACACACTCCTGGACATACTCCCGGCTCAGTTTGTTACCATCTAGGAGATCATTTAATAACAGGAGATACCTTGTTTGTAAATGCTTGTGGTAGATGTGACTTACCAGGTGGAAATCAACAACAAATGCAGGATTCTTTATCTCGATTAGGCAATTTGCCTCCAGAAACAGTTATCCATCCTGGGCATCATTATGGAGAACAAGCCACATCTACTATTGAGGAACAATTACAAAATAACCCTTTCATGCAATAAATTTAACGTAAAAAGTATATGTCAAAAACCACCGACCTAGCCATAGAACTTATTAGTCGTCCATCAGTCACTCCTAACGATCATGGCTGTCAAACTTTAGTTGCCGCACGTTTACAAAATATAGGTTTTAAAATTGAGTCTTTACAGTTTGGCGAAGTAGATAACTTGTGGGCTATTCACGGTAATTCTGCTCCACTATTCGTATTTGCCGGTCATACTGATGTTGTTCCATCTGGTCCCGAAAATAAATGGCAATTTCCACCTTTTACTCCAACTATCCATAATGGTAATTTATATGGACGTGGAGCTGCTGATATGAAAGGTAGTGTTGCAGCAATGACAACAGCTTGTGAGCGTTTTATTCTCAAACACCCACAACATAAAGGTTCTATCGCTTTTCTATTGACTAGTGATGAAGAAGGCCCTGCTATTGATGGAACTGTTAGAATTGTCAAGTACTTACAAGAACAAAACAAACAAATTGACTGGTGCATAGTTGGTGAACCATCTAGTGAAGAAAAATTATGTGATACTATTAAAAACGGTCGACGTGGTTCTTTAAATGGTCAGCTAATTATTCATGGTATTCAAGGCCATGTTGCTTATCCACACAAAGCGGATAATCCAATTCATCGGTTTGCTCCAATTTTACAAAAATTATGTGACATCGAGTGGGATCAAGGCAATGAATTTTTTCCAGCAACAAGTTTACAAATAACCAATATTAATGCTGGTACTGGGGCTGATAATGTAATTCCTGGAGATTTAGAAATAATTTTTAATTTTCGATATAGTACTCAAGTTATCCATACTCAGTTACAAGAACAAATAATTAGTTTATTAGATAATCTTAATTATACTTTGACCTGGCGGCATTCTGGCCCACCATTTTTAACTCAACCAGACACTTTGGTAACAGCTACTCAAAAAGCAATCCAAACAGTATGTGGCTATACAACTGAATTATCAACTAGTGGTGGAACTTCAGATGGAAGATTTATTGCGCCAACTGGAGCTCAAGTAATCGAAGTTGGCCCAATCAATGCTACCATCCATAAAATAAATGAATATGTTAATATTGAAGAACTTGACAAGTTATCTATTATTTATCAACGAATTTTAGAAAATTTATTGGTTACGGATTAATATTGATGTCATTTATATTTTAAAATATACTCTATAATGAAAGACTCTACGTCATATCTAAATATAATCTATCTGTCATCACTTCACAGTTATAATGAATAATGTTACTATCATTGACTCATTAATTCTAGGAGTAACAAATGTACGAGGTTCGCTTTTACAAAGGTAATTATAAATGGCGGCAAATTCAAGCAAATAGAGATAAATGTGTTGCTTATATCGAACACCATTTTAATGCAACTGGAAATAATACCACTGGTTATTCTGTAGTTATCGTTGGTTACAACTCCTCTAATACTAGCAAAGCGTGGGGACGTTGGTACGCTAATCATATTGGCCAAGAATTCAGAGTGCCAGTGGCAGGCCGAGGTGGAATTTTAGTTGGTGGATTTAGTGGTCGTGGTAATGGCAATGTAAAACATACCAATATGCCCGCTATTTTGTTAGAACCATTGTTTGTCAGTAATACATTACAAGCTGAAATAGTGCGTAGTGAAGATGGACAAGATCGACTCGCAAAAGTTCTTGCAGATAGTATCATCGAGTTTTTTCCTAAAGGTGGCAAAATTGCTTTTAGTGTTGGGCATAAATATAAAACCTCTCGTCCTAAAGACCGTGGTGCTTCTGTTAATGGTGGTGGTTCAGAGGCTGATTATGCAGAAATTGTAATGGAAAAAGCCAAGTATCTCTTGGAAAATTACGAACCTAATGCTAAAAAACCAGTTATTGAGGAAGAGGATGTCATAGATAATGAAATTCGTATCATCAAAAACGGTAAAGAAATATGGTCAAATTCTGATCTTGATGAAGATGATCAAATTGTTTGGGACGAAGAAAATCGTACTTTATATCTGAATACCGAATAATTTATTATAGATAATTTATAAATATCATACGGTTTTGTAGCTCAAACCTGTAGGCTAAACAGGTTTGGGTTTCAAAACCATCTTAAATAAATATTGTTTAAATTTACATATCCTTTCTCATATATTGTTTTTTTGATATAAAACTCCTATTTTGAAATAACACCTAAAATAACATTTCTCACATCAATGCGTAATTCCCATACATATAAATAAAATTTACATAATAGGTATTAAAATGTATTTGTTATCTTTGAAAAAATATTTAATTAATATATTTATTATAATAGCTTTGGCTATACCACAAGTAAATGCGATTGAAGATACTTTATTTTTTTATAATCCAGAATCTAATATTAATGATTTTCGTACTTTAAAAAAACTATTTGATGCTTATTTAGCAAACGATAACCTTTATGAATTTCAACCTTTTGATAATAAAGATACTTTTGAAAGTTTTTTGCAACAAGACAATGTTTTTTTACTATCAAGCTGGCATTATTTAAATTTACGTCAACAAGGTTATACTAATTTACAACCAGTTTTAGTTGGCACAATCAATGGCGATACGACTTACACTAAAGTATTATCGACCAAAAAAAATATTAAAAATTTAAATAAACTGCATAAAAAACGGATCGCTTCAGCCGGTGATAAAAATTACACTAATAATGTATTGCAAAATATGGCACAACATTCTAAAATAAAATTTAAAGTTTTAACTGTTCCTAAAGATATTGATGCCTTAATGTCAGTATTATTTGGGATGGCTCAAGGAGCATTAACAGCTCGCCATAGTCTTGATACCTTATTGACTTTAAACCCTAAAAAGTATCAGTTATTACGCCAACATGCTGAAAGTACAGCTATCATTCTACCAATTGTTATAGTGAATAAACCAATTATAAAACCTTCAATTGAAAGATTATTGATAGCTATTGAAAATTTATCAAATTCTAATAGTGGTAAAGAAATACTTGGTATGTTAGGTTGGGATGGTTGGCAAAAAATCGACTCATTAGAAATGTCACAATTAAATTTAAAAGTAAATTAATTGTACAGATTAGTATTTTATCAATTGGATATACTACAATTAGTATCAAATAACTAATTTATATTTATTTTAAATTTAATTAAGAATTAAGAATTGCTATTAATCCTAGTTTTTCATTAGACATCTTTTCTAAATAATGGTATATAAATGTAGGATGTAGAATGAATTGCATCAAGATGTAATTCGTAAACTCATTACATCCTACATAAAATCCGTAAAATTATATAACTTTGGTCAATTTCACGTCGTTAATACAATTATACATAATTATATTACTTTAGTTATTTAGGAAAGATGTCTATTAAGATTTTTAAAGTATAATTTTTAAAATCATTGACAATTCAAGCTTAATAACAGATAATTAAGAAATTTATTATTTAAGTAAAAGGAGTTTTAAATTTGGCAAATTCAGCTCAATCAAAAAAACGAGCACGACAAGCAGAAAAACATCGGCAACATAATTCTGGTCAACGTTCTATGCTACGTACTTGTATAAAAAATGTGGTTAAATCAATTGCGGGTGGTAAAAGAGAAGAAGCTCAATCAGCTTATAATATAGCTGTGCCAATTATTGATAGAATGACTGGTAAAGGTATTATTCATAAAAATAAAGCAGCTCGTCACAAAAGCCGTCTTAATGCACATATTCGTGCAATGCAAACAGCTTAAACAATATGGATATCGTCACCGGCGGTATCCTTATCATAACGAAAATAGATTGGATTTATATCAAATTGTTCTAATAATTGCTCGAATTTTTTTACTTCATATCCAGCAATACTCGCAGCATGTTTAACATCCCCATCAACCATATGCAATATTCTATTTAAATAATACTGGTCAAATTCCTTACGAGCTTCAGCTAAAGTTTGTAGTTTATTTTCACTTTCACTTAATGCTTCTTTAACTAAGGATAATGGAATTATTGGGGAAACTGATAATACACTGCATTGTTCAATAACATTCTCTAATTGTCTTACATTACCATGCCATGGCAATAACATCATATATTCCAAAGCTTCAGGAGAAAATCTGGGCATTTCTGTCAAATTTTCTTTTTTAACTTGAGCATTTAAAAAATGTTCAATTAATAATGGAATATCTTCTCTGCGTTCTGATAATGATGGCATATTTAGTGGAATTACATTTAGCCGATAAAACAAATCATTTCGAAATCCGCCTCTTTTGGTAGCAGCTTCTAAGTCATGATGAGTAGCAGAAATAATTCGTACATTAACTTCTATACTATTTACCGCTCCAACTGGTCTAACTTTATTATCTTGTAATACCCGTAATAGTTTAACCTGTAATGCTGGCGACATATCTCCAACTTCATCTAAAAATAAAGTACCACCATCAGCAGCTTGAAACATACCTAAATTTTTACGGACAGCTCCAGTAAAAGCTCCTTTTTCATGACCAAATAATTCAGATTCCAATAGTTGTTCTGACAATGCTCCACAATTAACTTCCATAAATACTTGATTACTACGAGGACTAGCACGATGAATAGCATTAGCTAATAATTCTTTACCAGTCCCAGTAGCTCCTCCAATAAACACACTACTACGGGTTTTAGCAACTCGTTTAGCCTGTTTAAGTAAATTTGCCATAATAGTGCTTTGATGGATAATTTCTGGAGCAAAATCTATATCAAAATCAGTCATACCACCAGCACGAGTTAAAGCTAAACGAACATAATGAAATAATTCATCTGGGTCAATTGGTTTAGTTAAAAATTCAAATATACCTTGGTGAGTAGCACGCACTGCATCAGAGATATGAGCATTACCACTTAACATAATCACTGGCAATACTGAGTTATACTTTTGAATTTCTTTAAGTAAAGCTATTCCATCCATTCCTTCCATACGCAGATCAGTGATAACAAGATTAGGTTTGAAAGCAGGCATTAAAGATATGGCATCAATACCATTTGTAACTGATTTGATTTCATAACCAATATCTTCCAGCCAAGCTGTTAACATTGTTAAAATGATAGAGTCATCATCGACTAATAAAATCCGTAAAGGACGTTTGGTAGTAATAATTGGCTCTTTGATAGCTATTTTAGACATAACTTAAAAGTATTATAATTATATTAAGAAAAATCCTACTTCAAATATTGGACTATGTGTAGAGTTGCATGAATTCTAGTTATTTATCAATCGAGCAATAATCGTTCCATTTGTATAATATATTGATAGCATTATTATATATTTATGTGATATATTTGAATATATGGCATTTTAATGTTAATTATTATACTAATTCTTAATTCTTAATTCTTAATTAAATTCAAAAATAAATATCAATCACTTATTTTGGTATTATAGGACTACCACTTTCTCTATCTATAGTACTATTTAAATTCAATAATCTTCTTGAAAGGCTAAGTCTATCGCCTTATTGAAGTCTTCGCAAGTATTTTTCACCTTCTTGATCCGTGATTACTGCCCAATAATTTTCTATTTTAGGTCTGGAGAGTATGGTGGAAGGAACAGTATTTTACACCCATTCTATAAGCTCCTGAGTTTATGTATTACGTAGTTATCCATAATCACTACTTTCCCTGGTGTTAATTAGGGTAGGAGAGATAACCCAAGCATTAAATTGTTCCGTGAAAGACACAAGATTGCCTTTTTGCATTGTGCCGCAATCATGCTAACACGCTTATATTTATTACTACCTCATAATTGCTCTCCTTTGATCTGCCATAATCTTTATGTAGAATTAATTCCACTTTCATCCAAATAAACTCTGTTCTCAACTGGGATTTTATTAATTTCCAAGAGGTATTTAGCACTCTTCATCTCTTTCGGCATAAATTGTAATTTACGAGTAATATTAAGTTAACCTGTACCAAATAGACAGATTAAAGTTCTTAGCAATCTCATTTAAACTACTGTCATTATTCTATGAAGAAGCTCTTT